>SKXF01000328.1 GCA_007128555.1 Clostridia bacterium
CAAAATCGTCGGGGTCGACGATCTGCTCGCTCATCTTCACAGGCTCCACGGAGAGCGTCTTCAAGTCCACCCAGTAAATGGTCGGTGGCCGCAAGAACGACTGCAACGTGAAGTAGGCGCCCCCGTTATCCGCATCGACGGCCACGGACTCAACGGAACCCTCGAAGGGAAGCGGCACCTCGTCGACGGCGGATCCCTCGCGGTCATAGAGATACATCTTGCAGATGACGTCCCTGTGTCCAACGGCCAGGATCCTGTCACCTGCGAACTTGGCATCCTGCCATACGACGTCCCGTCGTTCCGGGAGCACCTCGCGCCAGTTCTCCTCGCCGGCCGAGTCCAGGTCCACCGCGATCATCCGCCAGTTGTTGGCCCTGTAGTTGGTGAGAAGATAAGCCGTCCCATCGATGATCGGGCCGCGGAAGCGGGCGTCTTTCCCCGAGATCAACCGGGTGAACGTTCCATCGGCGCAATCGGTCTTCCCCACGTACACCTCGGTGTCCGTGACAGCCAGGTTGGAGGTGATCAACAGGTATTGCCCGTCATTGCTGAGTGAAACCTGGTACATCTCCAGCATACAGCGGCCCTCACCGAACACCCTGGGGTCGCTGTCGGGATCGGTTCCGAGCTCATGGTAGAAGACGTGCTGATGGTAGTGCTGTTCGTCGTCGGGGACCGTCCCCGGCTTTGGCAGGCGGGTGTAGTAGAACCCCGTACCGTCCTTGCTCCAGGCCAGGCTCGTCCGGGGGGTGCGGTCGATCTCGTCAGGCAGCAGCTCTCCGGTGTCAAGATCCAGGACGCGAAGCATACTCTGCTCATCGCCCCCGCGGGATTGCCCAAAGGCAAGCAATCTGCCGTCGGGCGAAGGGTGCCACCAATCAAGGGCGACCAGTCCGGACGCACACGCCTCGTTGGGATCGATGACAACCCGCTGCTCACCGTCCTCGGAGACACACAGCACCGGCTGCTCATCCCCGCGACGCCTCCGGACGTAAAAGAGCTTCCCCGCGACGAGGGAGGGCGATTCCACCCGTTCCGCGGACAGTATGTCCGCGTACTGCTGCTGCAGCGTCTCGTTCTGCGGAAGATGCCCAAACACCGAATCCGTTCGAACATTCTGCTTTTCGATCCAGTCCAGGACCTCTTCATGTTCGACATCCTCGAGCCACCTGTAGGGGTCGCACACCTTCTCGCCGTGCATGTCGTCGGTGACCGGCCGACGCGGGGACGCGGGAGGCTCCGGCATCTCGATTTCTGGCCACACGCTCATCGTTTCACTCCTTCAAGTCAACACGATTATTTCGGCCTGACCCAGCTGCCGCTTCCGAGCTCACCCGTGATCCTGCCATCCTGCATGACCACCTGCCCACGAACCAGCGTGGTGATGGGAATGCCCCTGACGGTCATGCCATCGTACAGCAGGGAAGCATCCTTACCCATGGTGAACATCTCGTCCGCCCTGAAGGTCGTCTCCGCCTCCATGTCAACGATGACCATGTCTGCATCGGAACCACTGACCAGGCAACCCTTCTGGGGATAGAGGTCGAAGACCTCGGCAGGCCGCTGGGAGAAGAGCTCGCAGACGGTCTCTATGTCCCAGCTTCCCCTGTTGACTTCATCCAGCATCCAGGGCAGCGTGGTCTCCAATCCGGGCAATCCTCCACCGGATGTAAAGATGTCCTCGCGGCCCATGGCCTTCTCCTCGGGAACACCGGGGGCATGGTCGGTCCCGATGTAGTCGATGTAACCCCTCTGCACCATCTCCCGGAGCCGGTCGGATTTCTCCTTCTCGCGGAGGGGCGGAACGACCTGGGCGTAGGATCCGACTCTCTCGGTATCCTCGTTGGAGAACATGAGGTAGCCCGGGCACGTCTCCATCACGATGTCGGCTCCCCTGTCTTTCCAGTCGAGAATGTACTCCGCGGCGCGGGGACTGCTCACGTGGCATATGCTGAGACGGACGCCCGTGAAATAGGCCATCTCGCAGAGCCGGATGACGGCCAGGACCTCCGTCGTCTCGGGACGGCTGGAGATGAAATCTCCGAAGCCCACCCTTCCCTCCTTGCGAAGCTCGGCGATGAGGGTGTTGATGAGGGGATCATCCTCGGCATGCATGGCCACGGTCCGCCCGCTCTTCTCTACCTCTTTCATCATGATGTAGAGGTCGCCTGCATCCTGGCAGATCAGGCCCTTTCGTTCCGGGTTGAAGGCGCGGATGTAGCTTTTATACCCGGCGGCACCGGCTTCGGCCTGGGGCACGATATTGCCCGGAAGCTCCACGCCCGCTCCGCCGAACAGGGCATAATCGACGAGGGACTTCCTCGCGAACAGCTTCTCCCTGTCCAGCAGTCTCTGGGCCGAGTTAACGCACGGTATGACATTGGGCATCACGACAACGGTTGTGACACCCCCGGCTGCCGCGGCTCTCGTGGCGTGGGGGATGTCTTCCCGTTCCTCCTGCCCGGGTTCACCAATGTGCACGTGGGCATCAACCATGCCTGGCAGCACGTACTTGCCCCGGGCATCGATGACCCTTTCAGCATCTATTTCATGCGGCATCAATTCTTCTGCCACGACAGCAGTGACTTTCCCGTCCTTAACCAGGACGGAACCCTCGACCGTTGCTCCAGGGGTGACAACCCTGCCCCCCCTGATCATAAGATCGAAACTCATGTCTCTGTCCCCTTTCAGATCGAAACCGCGAGGCAGGTGGCCGGGTTTTCAACCAGGATGCGATCGATATCCGGATCAGGTATGCCCGCTTCTTTCATGGTGTCCACGAAACTCGCAAGAAGATGCACGTAGCCCAGGCCGCCCAGCTCCTCGTACAGCTCCTTCTTACGACACCGATCGGTGGCCAGCAACATCCTGCCTCCGTGCCCTCTCGCAATGAGTTCCTTGATCAGGTCGGCCCTGGTCTCGTCCCGCATCCAGCGGTCCTTGCCCACGGTGTCAAACTGGATGTAGCAACCCATGTCGGCCAGCTCGTTCAAAAAGTTAATGTCCGGTCGTTCATCAGCATGCCCTACGATGAGGCGCTCGCCGTCCACTCCCTCTTCGAGGAGAACGCGCAGATGCTCCCATCCCATGTTCCCACCGGTCACTTCGTAACGCCTGCTGCCCGTGGTATGGGTGGTTATGGCCACCCCGGTCTGCAGCGTTGCCCGGGCGACGGCCCGCAGACCCTTCAGCTCAGGACCCTCTATGCGGCATCGCCAGATCCCGGACTTGTAGACTCCGGCCTTGATGCCCGTGTCATCGATTCCCTCGGTGACCTCCCTGACGAGCCACTCGGTGAGGCGTTCGATGCTCCATTCGTCGACCTCGAGGGGAAGGCACGGCTCGATATAAAAGCCCGCCATCGCGACCATCCTCACCCCGGTGGCCCCGGATATGGCGGCCAACTTCTCAACATCACGTCCCCAACCCGTCGACGTGACCTCCACCAGCGCCCTGCCACCGAGATCGTAATAACGCTTCAGCTCCTCGATGGCCCGCTCCTCGTCATCGAGCACCATGTAGGATTTCTCCATCCCCTCACCGGGGGTGAGGTGACTGCGGGGTGCAAGCCGCTCGTCACAGATGACGTGCTCATGGGTCATGCAAACCCCCAGTGCTCCGGGATCTATGTCTCCTGTCACCGTTTGAATGTGGGCCACAGCTTTCATCTCCTTCCCGCTCAGACGAACACCATCTCTTCGTCGGACAGCCTTTCGAGCGTCTGCACGACTTCTCCGGCGCCGCGGACCTTGATCAACCCATGGGGGATCTCCTGCATGGCCCTCTGCTGGGCCTCGAAGGTGGTGGAGGCCGTCGCATCAGAAACGACCAGCGGTCGAAAACCGAGGTCTTGTGCCGTCAGGGCCGTGTTGCGAATTCCAAACTCCGTGATCACGCCGCTCACGATCAGGTTCTCAATGCCCATCTCGGCGAGGGTCTGCTCCAACCTGGTGCCGTTGAAGGCGCCAAATCCCGCCTTCTTCAGGACCACGTCTCCCCCCTGGGGGCGGACCTGCTTCACGATGTCACCGCCGGAAGCATCGGCCCAGCCTGCAGCTCCCAGGGCCCTGATGAGCCTGGAGGGTCGCTTCCCCTCCTCGGTTCCCATGACGGCATAAA
>SKXF01000353.1 GCA_007128555.1 Clostridia bacterium
AGTTTGACGACCTTTCCTCGATTCCCGATGGCTCCTACCAGGGATCGGCGGAGGGATTCCGGGGAGAGGTGGTCGTCGAGGTCGAGTTCTCTTCAGGACGGCTGATCCGCGTTGAGATCATGTCACACGAAGAGACTCCCGAGCTGGCAGAGCCCGCCATCGAAGCCATTACGGATGAGATCGTCGATCGGCAGGACGTCACCGTTGATGCCCACTCGGGTGCTACGGCTACCAGTGTTGCTATTATTGAGGCTGTGAAGGCAGCCGTCCGGGTAGCACGGGACGCTGATTGATGAACAACTCTCGCGCAGATGGGTCCTCGCTCTTACAGGGGAGGACCCATCTGCGCTATTGTCTTCAGAAGGTGTCGTAGTCGTCTGTTAACAAGATCCCGTTGGGCCCCGTAACTTTGGAGATGCCATGGCAGGATCCTCCCCCCACTGTTTTTGATCCGATTGTTTGATTTCCCCCCCAACCACGCAATATTATGATAGGGTGTTATTATGCGGATGATAGAGGGATTTGGCTGCATCCTCATCACTACGGTGCAGATGGAATAGGTTTGTCCTGAGCACTTCTTTGAATGTCCGCTTTGATTTGTGGAGGTGGAGGTTTCAAGGTAGAGACCATGGAGAGAGGGTGGCAGCGCTTATGACAGACTCAAACGAAGTGATCACGATCTGTGAACAGGAGGGAATAAGGTTCATTAAACTGCAGTTCACGGACATACTCGGCGCGGTCAAGACCGTGACCATTCCCGTTGAACAGCTTCCCAAGGGGCTTGAGGGCAACATCGCCTTTGATGGTAGTTCCATAGAAGGGTTTGTCCGCATCGAGGAATCTGACATGTTGCTGCGGCCCGATCCGGCGAGTTTCTCCATCTTTCCATGGCATTCTGATGTGGGGTCAAAGACCGCTCGGCTGATGTGCGACATAACATGGCCCGACGGCAGGCCCTTTGATGGGTGCCCGCGGACCATTCTACAGCGGGTGGTGAAGGATGCTCAAGATCTGGGGCTGGCCCCGCACGCAGGACCAGAGCCTGAGTTCTTCCTATTCCTTCGCAACGAAGACGGATCTCCCTCTCTGCAAAGCCATGATCATGCTGGCTACTTCGATCAGCCCCCGCTTGATAGGGGAGAGGAGGCCCGGGAGCACATGGTCAGAACGCTCCTGGACATGGGTTTTGAGATCGAGGCTTCCCACCATGAAGTTGCCCCCGCACAACATGAGATCGATTTCAAATATGAAGAGGCCCTCACCACCGCAGACCAGATTGCCACGTTTCGGTTTGTCGTTCGCACTGTGGCCCTTCAGCACAACCTGCACGCCACCTTCATGCCAAAACCCAAGCACGGTATTCCGGGATCAGGAATGCATGTGCATCTATCATTGTTCAGGGGAGACACGAACATTTTCTACGATTCTGATGATGAGGACGGGTTGAGTCGTGAGTGTCGCCACTTCATCGCCGGTTTGATGCATCATGCTCGCAGTCTCACGGCGATCACAAACCCCCTGGTGAACTCCTATAAACGATTGGTCCCGGGTTACGAGGCTCCGTCATATATCGCATGGTCCCTTGGGAACCGGAGTCCCCTCATTCGGGTGCCTGCTCGTCGTGGCACCGGAACCCGCGTCGAAATGCGGAATCCTGATCCCTCCTGCAATCCCTACCTGGCCCTGGCCGTGCTTTTCGCAGCCGGCCTGGATGGTATGAGAAATGAAATGGAGCTGGGCGAACCTGTGAGCGATAACATCTACAGGATGGGCGAGCAACAGCTCCACGACCGGCATATTGAGTCCCTACCCAGAAGCCTGGATGAAGCCCTGAATGAGCTGGAAAAGAGTGCGTTGATTAGAAGGACCCTCACGCCCCACCTGCTCGAGCGTTTTGTTGAGGCAAAGCGGATTGAGTGGGATGAGTATCGCACCCAGATCCACGAATGGGAGGTCAAACGATACCTCGGCGCTTACTGATACGAACTAGGGAAGCAGTCGGAACAGTCCGACCACCCTGCCAAGGATTTGCACGTCGTGCGCAATGATGGGTTCCATGGTAGGGTGTTCGGGCTGCAGGCGGATGTGGTCGTCCCCGCGGAAGAATCGCTTGACCGTCGCATCCTCGTTTTCGACCAGGGCCACCACGATGTCACCGTTGTCAGCATGCTGCTGTCGACGGACGATGACCAGATCACCGTCCAGGATCCCGGCGTCCACCATGCTTGTTCCCTCTACGCGGAGAAGGAACGTGTCCTGCTCTGCAGACCGAACAAGCCGGCGGGGGAGTGGAATGGTTTCCTCAATGTTCTCGACGGCGAGGACGGGGGCGCCCGCCGTGACTCGTCCGACCAGGGGCACCATTACCGTTTCGGATTCATCCGGATGCTTGTACTGGGTAGCGCCCGATGCGCCGGACAGGATCTCAATGGCCCGTCCCTTGGAGGGATCCCTTCGTATGTACCCCTTGTCTTCGAGGCCGGCCAGGTGACTGTGAACGGTTGACGGAGACCTCAATCCCACGGCACGGCAGATCTCGCGAACCGTCGGAGGATATCCCTTGTGGGCCACCGTACTGGATATCAGTTTGAGAATCTGTCGTTGCCTAGTCGTGAGTTCATCCACGGAATCGCTCCTCTCAAAGCGCTACCTAACTAGATATTTCAACCAGTATATCATAGGGCTGAAGCCGAGACAAACAGCTGTTCGATCATTGTGGGCGGCCGCCGGGAATCAGCAGGGTCTGTCCAGGGCGGATCACATACCCCTCGAGGTCATTGGCCTGGGCAATGCGGTACGCGGTTCGCCGCGGATCTACGCCTTCGGGGCCGTGCTGGCGAGCAAGGTCCCAGACCGTATCCCCGGGCTGGACGATCACCTCAACGTATGTTTGCTCGCCGACGATGGATCCGGCGTGAGAAGAGAAGAATCCCGGAGCAATCAGAAGGAGAATGGTCGCTGTGACAATCAACACGGAGGCTATCTTGATCATGATCCGATTTCACCCTATCTCGAACATATGTTTGGCTTACACTTCCAGGATATACGAACATATGTTCCGGGTCAAGGGGTCTTCGAGGGGTTTTCGTACCAGGCACAGGGCTTGGGGGGCGTACAACGGATTTGATCCGTTGTACGCCGTCACGCAGCAGGTGTTACCTGGGTCGTGTTGGTCCTGAACGGAAGGGGTCTGTCATGGGAGGAGACTGGTTGAGATCATCATCCCAGTGGTGCAGAAGGCCCGATTGAGGGTACTGCCTTATTCGGCCAAAGGGTCGTTCTACCAGGTCTGGATCGATCACCGAATCATCGATCAACTCGGACTCCGCCGTGTTATGGTCGGGCTCATAGTATTCGTCGTACGGCTCATAATCATGAAACGCTCTCTCGTTCGGTCGGCGCTGCATGATCTCACCTCCGCGGGATTTCAGAGCTATTGTTCCCGGCCAGGTCCAAGTTCTATGCTGAGGCGAAGTAATACTGCTGCTTGGACAGGAGGAGGTGGGGACTATCTTCGGCGGAAGTTTCCATGTCACAAATCCGACAATAGCAAGGATTCAGGGGGCCTGCTGTTGAAGGGAACGTGATGTGAAATGAAAGGTCGGTGGAAAGCAGCCCCATGCCATCTCGCTCTGCACGAACGAACCTACGATACAGATACGTGGTCTGGATGCTCGTAATTGCATGGTTCGCTGCCACGGCAGTGTTCATATTCGGAGCCGTCTTATGGCGGACCACCCGCCCGAACACAGACGTGGTTGCACTGGATCGCACGCCTCTGCGCTTCGTGTACGACGATCAGGTAGTCCCTGGCCTGGAACCCCGTCTTTCGTCCCAGGACAGCCTGCTGATCCCGGTGGATTTCCTGCTTGATTACCTTGAATCCCCGGTTTACGTAGAAGAGGAGGAAGATGCAACCTATCTCGTGTGGAGTACGCCGGCGTTTTTTTGGGAAACCCAGGTCGGAGAGCCGCAGTCGTGGATCAACGAGGATCCAGCTGAACTGCTCGCACCGACCGCCATCCTCGAGGGAACTGTCTACGTTGCAGCAGACTTCGTCACTCGCATGACCGCAACGGAGTTTGAGCATTATCCTGAGACAGGTCGC
>SKXF01000147.1 GCA_007128555.1 Clostridia bacterium
ATCGGTCGGACAGTGGATGAGTGCATGCTGCACCAAGCGTACCTGGAGCAGTACGATATTCGGCTCAAGGGAGTGGTCATCAACAAGGTGTACCGAGAGAAGCACCAGGAGATCCTCGACGTGACCGTCCCGGGTCTCGAACAACGGGGAATGCCGGTTCTTGGGGTGATCCCCTACGACCCCCTGCTACTGACGCCGACCCTCCATCTGCTGATGGAGGAGCTCGATGTCGAGCTTCTCACGATGATCGATCGCCCGGTTACCGATCGCAACATCCGCCGGGTGGTCATTGGAGCCATGAAGCCCCATCACGCCCTGGAGTTTCTCCGGCGGGGAGAATTACTCATCACCGGCGGGGACAGGGAGGACATCCTGATCGCCGTCCTGTGCAGGTCTGCCATGTCGCTGCACGACCGCTCGAAGTTCCCGATGAGCGGGATCATTGTGACCGGGGGCGTTCGTCCCCACGAGTCTATCCTGCGGGTCGCCGAGAAGCTGGGGATCTTGATCCTGTACTCCGAGGAAGACACCTACAAAGTGGTATCGGATGTGCGCAATCTCAAGGTCAAAATACGGCCCGCTGACGTGGAGAAGCTGGGATCGCTGCTGCCCCTGATGCGGGACAATATCGACCTCGATCGGATCATGAGCTCATGATCGTTGCGGCTGGTCGTAGGGATGATGATGAAAGAATTTAAAGAAGCAGCCCCACGACTGGGGCGAATATGGTATAGTATAGAAGGTCAGAGATAATCAGGGCAGGCCTGGGAGGAGGAGACCCGACGGTAGATGGCAACACCCATCGAGTACTGCACGGGTAGGGCCACACAGGGGCCTGGCGGTGGGAGCCTGGGTGCTTCAGTTGCACCGACCAGTGTCTTTGCGTGTAGCGCTGCCCCGTGGAACGGCCATAGGAGGTGGAATCATGGATGAGACGGTAGCAATCATCGGCGGCGGTGTCGCAGGCCTCTCGGCGGCCCTGGAACTGGCAGAGCGAGGGTTCGACGTGACCCTGGTGGACAGGGACGATCAGCTGGGCGGCAGGGCGGTCACCTACGGTTGCAAGGCCACCGATGAGTGCAGCAAGTGCAATGTGTGTCTGGCCCTGGATGTCCTGCGGAAGGTGAGGGACCACCCGAGTATCGCGGTCTTCACCGATTCCGAAGTCAGCGGGTTTGCCGGTTCTGCCGGCGACTTCACACTCGCTGTGCGGCGGGGACCCCAGTACATTGATCGGGCTGCGTGCACCGGTTGCGGCCTGTGCAACGATCGATGTCCGGTCGAGGGCGAGAAACCCCTGTGTCCCCCGGAGGTTATTGGCGAGGTAGCGTACCGGTTTGATCCCGACCGATGTCCCCACCTGGAGGACGGGTCGTGCGGCGCCTGTGAAGAGGTCTGTCCCACCCGTGCCATCCAACGGGATGCTCAGGCGGCGGAGGAAGACGTCCAGGCGGGATCCGTCATCGTTGCCACCGGTTTCAGGCCTTTCCCGGCTGAGACCCTGCTCGAATACGGTTACGGGCATCATCCGGATGTGATCACCGGGTATGAGTTCGAGGGTGAAATCCCACGTCAGCGTACGCTGCGGGAGTACCTCGACGGCCGGCATCGCGTGGCCTTCATCCAGTGCGTCGGCTCCCGGGATGAGCACCATAATCGATACTGTTCGCAGGTCTGCTGCAGCTATGCCCTGCGGATGGCGAGGTTGATCCGGGCCGAGGTTCCCGAGACAGAGGTCACCGTGTATTTCATGGACCTGCAGAGTTTTGGCGAGGATTGGCTCGATATGCACCGCGCCTGCGCCGAGGACGAGGGCATTCACCTTGTCCGTGGCAAGCCGGCGAAGGTGAAACTCGGATTTCCCCTGTCGATCGTCTACGAGGATGTTCGCGAGGGTCATCGAAGCACCAACGACCATGATCTGCTGGTGCTGTCCGTCGGGATTGAGCCGGGAGAAGACACGGTGAGACTGGGCCAGACCTTCGGGATCAGCTGTGATGGGGACGGTTTCCTGGCCGGAGGCGTCGACGGGATCGAGACCAATGTCCCCGGCCTCTTCCTGGCCGGCACCTGCGAGGGGCCCCGGGATATTGAAGCGTCCATGGCCCATGCCCGAAGAGCCGCCCACAGAGCCATTTCATCATTGAGGAGCAGATTGCTATGCAAGACAGACTGAAGAATACAGGAGCATTTTGCTGCAGCTGTGGTGCGACCATCGAGACGGAAGCCATTGTTGATTTTATGCGACGTCATCCCGACGCAGCGGAGGTGGGCGAACACCCCTGCCTCTGTGCTGCGGAGGGACTGCAATACCTGGCGAAGCAAATCCGCGAGACGGGTCTCGACCGGGTCATGATTGCGTCGTGTCTTTCAGGACACCGCGAGAGCCTGTGGCGAGCCGTCCTCAAAGATGAGGGGCTCGACCCCGATCTTCTCACCGTTGCCCCCGTGCGGGAATGGGATGACGGATCGGCCCGGCTCGACGCCGTCGCTATGGCCCTCGGCCATCTTCAGCAACGGGAGCCCCGGACGCCCTCGCCGGTCGCGGTAACGCAGAGGGCCCTCGTGGTCGGAGCTGGAACAGGTGGCATGCGCACCGCCCTGAACCTCGCCCAGATGAACGTCGATGTCTTACTGGTCGATGAGAAGGGCCTCGGGTCTCGAACGTGGTTTGAGCGGGATGCCTGTCGGTCGGACCTGGTGTCGCGATTGGTGGCGCGGATCTCGGACAGTGAACGTATTGAGACCGCGGCGCCTGCCCGGATCAGGGACATTCATGGCCAGATCGGCGACTTCACCGTCACCTCCGAGGTAGCCGGTGAGGTTCGAACGGATCGCGTCGGTGCGATCATCCTGGCCACGGGATACCAGGCCATCTTCCCCCGGGAACAGCTCGGTATGGCCCCCGGCGGTGCGGTCCTGGGCCTTTCGCGATTCTGGGACTTTCTCTCGAAGGCGGAGGGTGTCACCGTCGCCGGCACGAGCCGGGCCTTCGACATTGTCTTTTTGCTCCGAGAGGAGGACGAGGCGGGCAAACTGCCCTTCGTCGCCGCCCTGCAACAAGCTATCGCTGCGAAGAAAGAGCTGAAGTCCGAGGTGCACCTGCTGTTTGGCAACGCCAAGGTCGCCGGAGGTGGGCTGGAACAGCTGTACCAGGAGGCACGAAGAATGGGCGTGGTCATGGTCAAGTACGACGCGTTCCCCCGCATTGCCGAGACGGCCGTGCCCGTGACCTACCAGGCAGATGAGAGCGAACGCCGCCCCCTGGAACTGTCCTTCACCGGCGAGCAGATGGGTGCTGATCGCGGCCCCGTTGACATGACCCTGGCCGCGGACATCCTGGTATCGGGAGAGGACCTGCTCCCCTCGGACCCGACCCGACACACCGCAGATTTGCTAGGCCTGGAGAAGACCTTAACGGGCTTCGTCAGCGCAGACAACGTATTCATGACCCCGGTGCTCACCAGTCGGCGGGGCATCTTTGCCGTCGGCGGTTGCAGGGGACCCATGACCCTTTCCGAGATCTCTCAGCAGGCGGACGAGGCAGCCCTTGCCGCCTTCGGCATACTCTCTTCGGCTGTGCTGGAGATCGTGGACCGCGTCGCGGTGGTCGAACCCGATAAATGTGCCCTGTGCCTGACGTGCATTCGGAGCTGTCCGGGCGGGGCCATCGTCGTGGATCATGAGCGCAACGCGGCTGGGGTGGCCCCAGAAGCCTGCCAGGGATGCGGCATCTGTGCCAGTGAGTGTCCCGCGGATGCCATCCAGCTGGAACACTTCACCGACCGGGAGATTCTCTCGGTGCTGGACGTCTTGAGGGAGGTGGGACAATGAGTCAGGCCGCCAGAGCCACAACCCAGGTCAGAGTGGTCGCTTTTTGCTGCGAGAATTCCGCCTGCCAGGCGGCAGAGGATGGGTTCCGCCTGGGCCTGACCCTGCCTGCGGAGGTGCGAATCGTTCGCGTTCCGTGTGCGGGAAAGGTGGATGAACTCTACGTTATGAGGGCTTTCGAGGAGGGCGCCGACGGCGTTGCCGTCCTGGCCTGTCAGACCGATGCCTGTCGCTACCTTCGCGGTAACGTGCGGGTGCAGAAGCGCC
>SKXF01000264.1 GCA_007128555.1 Clostridia bacterium
CGTTGAGAATCGGATCTGGGCCCATTCAAGGGTCCACCTCTGGATCTAGGGGCAAATAATGTTGGCAACACAGCAATCTGGATGGTTGATCGAGCCTTCGCGTTTCACTGCCTCCTCAAAAAGATCTGGAACTCGCTCGAGAAAGGGGCGCAGATCCGTTTCTATTGTTCCGAAATGTGCGAAGACGACGAAGACGACTGCGCAATGCTATCAAGTACAGTAGACGTTAACCATGCAGCCAAAGCAAATCCAATGGCGTGTTCCAATACGTTTCTTATGGTAAGTGGCCTGTTGAAAACCAATAGCCATGCCAACACAACACCTAGTAAGACGCAGACCTGCAGTATTCTGTCCGAAATTGACATGTTTGATATGGGGTTGGGCATCAGATTGATACCGCGCCTTGCGTTCAAATAATAAAACAACCCTAAGCTAGCACCCAAGACAAGCTCGATGGGAAGAAAATCGCTCCCCGTACCTGAACGATCAAGTAGATGATCAACCCGATCCACGCAACATAAGCGGAGGTTAAACCGCTTTCTGCGATGATGATTCTGTGTCTCTTCTCCTCGATATGCATTCCAGCGGTCCCACCTTTCTTCATATGCGGTATGGCTTGCTGCATCATTGCAGACAACTGCTTTGCCACCGGAGGGCTCATAAGCACAATTGCCTCGGTGTCCTCAGCATCTGGTTCAACCTTAGCGATCTTGCTCCGTTTCAGGGCTGACAGAATGGCATGCTGCTGGTGGGTGGTGTCTGTTCGCTACTAAAATATACCGTCCTCGGAGGAGTATTCGATCAGGGCCATCCGGCTCATTTCCTCATTCTTATGGTCTCCAGGTATCCCCGACACCGTTCTCAATAATACGAACGAGAAGCAGGGCGAGCCAGCACAGGATGAGCTGTCTCCCGAAGCCCATCAGCATCCGCGGCGGTTTTGGTATGCCGGGCAGGGATTACCAACGACCTGGCACGATCAATCGTCTCCCTGGGCACATCCAGGCCGACAAATGTGGTATCCGTCATCTCATGCATTTCCTGCCACTGCTTCCAGGAGTAGCATGCCCGCAGAGGCAAATGTGCGATCGAGAGAGAAAGGATCCCCCAATGCGGGCAGTAACCGGGACCACATCATCCACGACACCCAGGGCCGCACTCAGCCTTTGTCCTGCACAATGCGGTCATGTGTCAGGGCCTCACCCAGTGCGCTCCAATGGGCTTCTCCACGTACAGCACTCCGTCGCGCGACAACACCCGCCCCCGCTGCAGGACCGTCTTGACCCGGCCCACAATTTCTATACCATCGTATATCGTCGCCGAATCGCGATGCTTGGTGTATGAGCGATCGGCCGACAGGTGATGAACTTCATCCATGTCTACCAGCACCATGTCAGCATCGGAACCCGGCAATAAGGACCCCTTCTGTGGGTAAATCCGCGCCATCCTGGCCGGCCTTTCGGCCATGAGAGAAACCAGGCTCTCCGCGGCAACCCGCCCCCGGTTCACCTCATTGAGCATGAGGGGCCATACGACATCAACCGCGGGCAACCCACCGCCCCCTTCGAAGATGTTGTGCTTGCCACGAACCTTCTCATCAGGAGTCCCGGGCGCATGATCCGTTGCGATAATGTCAATGGATCCGTCCTCGATGAGACCCCATATTGCATCAACCGCCTCGAGCGACCTCAGGGGAGGAGCCACCTGCGCATAGGGGCCCAGTCTCGCTGTATCCTCCTCACTGAAGACGAGATAGTGGGGGCAGGTCTCCACCGTCACACAGGTGCCATGGGCCCAGTACAGGTTCGCAAGCTCGATCGCCCAGGGGGAAGACATGTGAACCAGGTGTAGGCGTCCGCCGGTCTCCCTGGCAATCTCCAGAAGGGCCACAGTGGCCAGGCTCTCTGTGAACTCAGGGCGACTCTCGTGATACGCGCGAAAATCCACCCTTCCAGCATCGAGCAAACGATTCCGCAGCAGAGCGATGGTACGGCTATCCTCGCAGTGATATCCTACGAACCGATCCACCTCCGCCGACTTCTCCAGCACCTGGTATAGATCTGCGGTGTCCCTGCACAGAAGACCTGGACGGTCGCTGCGATACGCACCCACATAGCTCTTGTAGCCGACAGCACCCGCCTCAGCCTGTTCGACGATCGTGTCGATCGACTCTCCCCCGGCTCCTCCCAACAGGGCGAAATCGACGAAGGACTTCTTCTCAAAAAGCTCGGCTCGCCGCACCAGGGCCTCGGCCGAGTTCACCGGCGGAATGCAATTGGGCATGATGACGGCCGTTGTCACACCACCTGCCGCCGCTGCCCGAGTACCGGTGCCAATATCCTCCTTCTCCGTCTTACCAGGCTCACCAATGTGAACATGCAGGTCCACCATGCCGGGGAAGATCAATAGCCCCGAAGCATCCAGAATCTCTGACACCTCGATGCCTTCTCCGGCACCCGGCTGTAGTACAGCAGATACCTTCCCGTCCCGAACCAGGAGATCACTGGCTTGCCGTCCCGTCGCAGACACGACACTACCTCCTGTGACCAAAAGATCAAAGCCCACGATCATACACCCCTTTCAGACCAGCAAACCCGTTGCACGAACCTACCTCGTGGCGAGGGACATCGCCCCCTAAGCCAGGACAGGACCCGAAGATGGCTCAACCAAGCTGCGTCTAGACCTGTCCCTTCTCGGTCCGCCAGGCCAGATTTTCCATACTTCGCTTCTCCCGGCGCAGCACCTTCGCCTCTAACGTGATTGTTTCGCCTCCAAGAACGATGTTCCTGCACCTCACCTACCTGTGCCCGACGATATCCGTCTCTCCATGCCTCCAGACGCTAACTGCGAAAACTGCCGGACCCCGGAGCAAAGCCCGGATCTCTCCCATTCGTGGTATCCTTAGATCAGGGGTGAGCATCGATGGCAAGAAGCAAAACCGAGGAGAGACTGCGGGCTGCCCTCGATGAACGAGGCCTCGCTCATCGTCAGGGCGAATACATAGGCCGCTATGAAGTTGACTTCCTCCTGGGGGAAGCAATCGTTGTGGAAGTAGATGGTTATCATCATCTCAGCCGTTCGGGTCGGAGGCGAGACGCCCGCAAGACAGCTTACCTGCGCAGCCTTGGGTACGATGTTCACCGGATTCCCGCCAGGCGAGTATGGATCAAGGACAAGCTGAGAGCCTTTATCGGGCAGTTGGAGCGGTGCCTGCAGGGCGAGGCAAACGTCGTACAGGATCCACAGAGCTCCCTCAGCGAAGCACAGAAAAGGGATCTGAAGAAGATGCAAAAAGCCCTGGTCGAGGAGCCCGGGGAAACCGCGGAACCGTGTGAAGTGCCCGAAGAAGATCCCGAAAACGATCCGCACCGTCTCATGCGCCGCTACCTGGACAGACACTTCCCCAGGGGGAAAACCTGATGCTCACTCTGCCTGAAGCCCGCTACCTCACGTAGCGGAGATTTCACCTGACCCGGTCTGAAATCCCAGCTTCCGAGCCAGGTTCCTTCCAACCAACAGGGAGGACCGGAAGCCGCACATGATGGCGGCATCTCCGGCCCCCCTTTTCCTTATTCACTCCTCTTCGTCCCTCTTTGCCCGATCAATGATGGCCTGGACAACCTCTTGAGGCACTGCCTCGTAGGAGGAAAACACCATGGTGTAGGTGCCCCGAGCCTGGGTAATGGACCTCAAGTCTATGGCATAACGGGTCATCTCTGCTGCAGGGACCTGGGCCCTGATGATCTGTGAACGTCCCTCTGGTTCCATGCCCAGGATCTTGCCCCGCTTGCGATTGAGATCACCGATCACATCTCCCATGTACTCCTCGGGCACCCTGACGGACACATCCATGACCGGCTCCAGCAAAATGGGGTCGGCCTCCATGAAGGCCTGCTTGAAAGCCATGGAGCCTGCAACCTTGAATGCCATTTCCGATGAATCAACAGGATGATAACCCCCATCATACAGGGCCACTTTCACCTGTGTTACTGGATAGGAGGCCACGGGGCCCTGGACCATCGATTCCCTTACACCCTTTTCAACGGCTGGGATAAACTGGTTGGGAACGGATCCGCCGAATATCTCATCCA
>SKXF01000065.1 GCA_007128555.1 Clostridia bacterium
GCCTTCCTTGCCGACAACGATGAACACCTCTCCCGGTACGTGGCCGGGGTGAACCTGGACATGGTGGGCGAGAACCAGGCCCTGTGCGGGGGCAGCCTGATCGCCGAGCAGCCGCCGCGGTCGACCCCCAACTTCAGCGGTGACCTGGCCGGCCTGATCCTGGGCTACGCGGGACAGGACATGAAGAACCTGGCCGCAACCGGAACCTACGCCTCCTTCCGTCACACCGAGACCCCCTTCTCAGGAGGCTCGGACCACTACATCATGTCCGATCCCACCGTCGGGATTCCCAGCCCCATGATCATCCAGTGGCCGGACCGCTTCTATCACACCAGCGAGGACACCCCGGACAAGGTGGACCCGGATATGCTGGCCCGGGTCGCAAGCATCACCGCGACCTACGCCCTCTTCGCAGCAACGGCAGGCGATAAGGAAGCCCTCTGGCTGGGAGCAGAGATGGCCGACCGTTTCTCGAACATCCTGCGGAATGCGCGCCCGCGGGTCTTCGGTTACCTGGCCGCCGGCGAGGAGGACAAGGCCTTCGGCCTCCTCGATTTCCTCGCCGAGAGGCGAAGGGCAGACCTCGAAAGCCTGAACCGCCTGGCCGACCTGGGTGACAGGTTGGACCTGTATAAAGGGCAGGTTGATTCCCTGCTGGAAGCTGAGAAGCAGCGGGCCCAGCTTCTCCTGGAGGCGGGATGCGTCGAGGAGAAGCAGGATGAGGAAGGCACCTGTGACGAACCCACGGAGATCCCGGACCTCGTGCCCGAGAGGCTGCACCCCGGTCCCCCGTCCCTGCGCAGATTGCTGAGCAGCGCCTCGCCCGAGAGGCTGAAGCAGTGGCAGGAGATCCAGAAGAAACACCCGGGTCGGCAGGCGGGCTACACCCTCGCCGTCTACTGGGCCGACGGGAAGCGCACCCTGGCCGAGATCCGTGACCTGGTCGAGTGGGAGAGCGGCGTTGACCTCGGTGACACGGTGGAAGCCCTGTTCTCCACCCTGGAGGAACTCGGGGTCGTTCGATACAGGTAGGTGTTTTCGGGGTCGACGCCTGGCCTGGGTCGGCCCCCATACCCCATCCCCCTCACAGGGTGACTGCCGGACCATCACCCGGCGAGCACAGAGTACCACCCGATCCGTGAATGCGGGGAATATCCTGTGCCCAGCCCGCATGACAACCACGGAAGACCAACAGGCCGGGGAGCGAGTGATTTCCGGAAAGATGGCCCCGTTACGAGGAGGTAGCACGGGACCTTGTCAGCAAACTCGCAGACCGGTTCGCCCTCGGGCGAGTGAATAGCAAAGGCAGATTGGGAGATCGACAGCAGGGGCGCCCTGGTCAACGGGGATGGTTTCCTGATCATTGAATGCAGGCGTCGTACGACGCAGCGCCTTGCCCGGGAACGGCTAACTGCACTCGCCTGCCGGATCATGTGCCGGATCATGGACACGGAGGGCCCTGGCGGCATCCTTGTCCGTCCCCTCGGGCTTCAAGAAGGTGCACAGAAGATCGCCGACGCAGAAAACATCATCAGCGCAAGGCTCGACAAGGACAGCCCCACGGACTCCATCCTCCAGTTCCTGCATCACGTGATGCGCGGCTTCTCCGTCACCGAGAGGCTCCGTGCGTCCGTCGTCAGCATAGGGGAGATCCGGCTCATTCCAGCGAAGGATGCGGATGCCAGGGAAGAGATGTGAAAGCAGCCTAACCGCACCTGCGAGCACGCCGAGGCCCCGGGAGAAAGGCTTGGCCCTCGCCGCCCACCGTCCCCTGGCTGGCGCTGTACCAACCCAGGGATGGTATAATGGCGTAGGGAAGGCAGATGGGCAGGGCGAGCCGCAGCTGCCACCCCTGCGCACGGTAGGACTGTCCTATCGAAAAGACACGGAGGGAACGGCAGGGGAGGAAGATCTTTGAACCGATCTCGAGGGACAACGAGCTTTCACAAGCAGGTTGCTGACGCCCTGGTAGCAGCCGGAGGCCCCCTGGCTGTTTCGCAGTTGGCGGAGCGGCTCCTCGGTGGAATGCCCCGGCGCGCTGCCGAAAAGAAAGTCAGAGCGGCTTTAAAGATGAAGTATGATACGGTGGTGCGCGTGGGGAGAAACACCTACGATCTCATCGAACGCCGCCTACGGGGTGCACGGTTCCGCTACCGGCCCTCGCCCACCGAACTCCAGGCAGGCATCCTCCACGTTGACGGGGATTTAATGTTCATGTTCAGTTCCTGGCAGGACAATACGCGCTTTGACAGGAGACATCTCGACCTGAGCGACGGACAGGGGCGAAGGATTGACGCCCGATCCCTGTTCATGAAGGGGCCCCAACCCCCGCACCTGAGGGGGGGACACCCGGTGTTCATCCGTCCAAGGCGCTACGCGCTGATTGCCGGGCTCGGGTCCTTTTACTCTGAACACCGGGTGACAACCTCCGATGACCTCATGATCGGGGTGAAAAGCACCTGTCCCCCGCGGTATTCCCTGTCCGTGGAACGCGCCGGATCTCGCGATGATGATGCCATCCAGGCAGCGGACGATAAACTCACCGAGACATGCTACGATCTCCTCAACCGGACCCGCAACAAGAGGTCGGACGATTTTTCCCTCATGTACCGCCTCGCAGGCGTCTGCGATTTCAGGCGCGGACCGATCCCGCACGTGCCCATGCTAATCCTTCCCCGGGACCCCCGGTTCGTGGTCTTTGATACCGGCCTCTTCTTCCTGCGCGGATACGTGGAGCAGGACCGCATCACCGACTTCAAAGAGAGCATGGAGCCAAAAGAGATGGAAACCCTTTTGCAGGGAATGTCTGCCATGGCCGATGCCACCGAGCACCTGGGCGGACTCACCCGCCCCGAGATTCGAGAGATGCTTCCGTCCTCGGCAACCGAGGAAACGCTGGATGCCCTTGTGGATCGCCTGCAGCCCCAGGAAGATGGGCTTGAATCAGAGATCAGTAACGCCATGCAGGGCATCTGCTTTGACCGGGCGAGACTGCTCCGGGGCCTGTGGCCGGACGAACCCGACCCCGACTCCCCGGAGGACTGGCTCAGGAGGATCGGGGTGGGCACCTGAGATCGCCCCAGCCTCCCAGCCCCGGCATCGCTGTCCAGGTAGGGCGACCGCCTGGCCGCCAGGCACCGCAGGGCCCCATGTCACCGGTGCGATGGCCCTGCAGGTCCCCAACGATGATGGCCAGGCAATGAAACCCTGTCCTGGGAAGCATCACAGGGTATGATCCAGCGCAGATTCGGCATCATCCGTGTTCAGACGCATTGCAGCCCGCCAGCGGGGCTGGTAAAATACAGTATCACCCGATGATCCAGCACCTCGGGCGAATGTGGGGCCCCTGCCCCCTCGGCGAGGTCCGCCCGTACGAGGGAGTACGACATGAACTACGCGAAACAATTTCTCGATGATGAGGCCACGGAGGAAGATGATGCTCGCCTGCGAACCCTCTTTGACACCGGCCACAGTCCCCTGATGACTGTCATCCGGTCGCGGGTTCCCATCCCCGCTCCGGACAACCGGAGCACCCACGTCCATGCAGATTTCGAGTTCACGATTCCCCTGTCCCACGGTCCGCAGCTGCACATCGAGGGACGCGAGTTCGTCCTGCCACAGCGGAACATCTTCCCCTGCAACCCGGGACAGTACCATGGGCCCGCCGGGCCCACCGACAACCACCACCTCCTCGCCATCCAGGTGAAGGCAGATGCCCTGCGGGAGATTGCCGCTACCGTTGCTTCGTCGGACCAGGTATCCTTCGAGAACCGGCCCGCAGCCCTCGATGCCCCCCTGGAACACCTCCTCGATCGCTTCCTCGAAGAGAGCGCCGCTCAACAGGACGGCAGCGAGCTCATCCTGGAGAATCTCAGTGCGATCATCTGCGCCGAGCTCCTTCGCACCTTCGAGGTCAGGCAACAGGCTCCTTCCGAACCGACCCAGCGGGGGCAGGGCAGGCGGAACATCGCGCGGGCCATCGAGTACCTGCACGCCCACTCCGGTGGACCCCTGAGCCTGGACGAGATCGCGAAGGTCGCGCACCTGAGCAAGTATCATTTCATCCGGGTCTTCCA
>SKXF01000088.1 GCA_007128555.1 Clostridia bacterium
CGAGGTAAATTCCTACTGCCAGCGGGTTGTCCACAACGCTCCCGCGGAGGTCACGAGTGCCCGATTTCCGAACCTCATTCTGGACACGAACCGTATTTTTCAGGGGTACTGAGAACAGCTGGTCGGGAATGAGGTGCATGGGTATGGAGTGTCAAAGACAGTACGTCTCTTGGGTCATACTCCAGTAGAGTTCTACCCGACAACATGCCTGTCCCCAAGCGCCTCTTGAAACTAATGGGGATGCCAAAAGACGTCTTCACGCGGCTTTCGGATACCTGAATGCTCTAATATCTGGCAACAGATAAATGCTCAAAGCAACCATAGAAGGGTGCGAAATGTGCGATATATGGCCACTTCTGGGGTAAGGACGAACACGACATCCTCGTGGCACCCCGTGGCGCCGGCCTTTAGCAACACCGCAAATGGCTCCATTCAGCCCTTGCCCCGACCCAGGGTAAAGGCTACACCGGGGTGGGTGAGGCAACACGTGGTCACCCACCCCGGGCACCCCTCACGCAGGTCCGTTCAAGAGGCCCCTAGGTGAGATAATGCCGGAACCAGGCCGAGATGCGCTCCGCCCTGTCCACCAGGTTCCGCGGCCTGGCGAGGCCGTGGGACTCCCCTGGATACCGGACGAGGACGCACTCCTTGTCCTGGCGTCGCAGGGCCGCAAAGGCCTCCTCGGACTGGGTCACCGGGCAGCGCCGGTCCTCCTCGCCGTGGAGCATGAGCAGGGGCGTCGAGACCTGGCCCATGTAGCGGATGGAGGAGTGGGCCAGAAGTCGGTCCGGATCCTCCCAGGGCCTCGCCCCGGCGGAGAACTCCGTGAAGTCAAAGCCGACATCGCTGGTCCCATACCGGCTGAGCTGGTTGGTCACGCAGGCTCCCGACACCGCCGCGCTGAACCGGTCCGTCTGGGTGACAGTCCAGCAGGTCATGAATCTACCGTAGCTCCAGCCGGTAACCCCCAGGCGATTCGGATCCACGACCCCGAGCTCGATGCCGTGATCGACCCCGGCCATCACGTCCTGGTAATCCTTACCGCCCCAATCCTTGACCACGGCGAGACTGAACTCCGCTCCATATCCGGAGCTGCCCCGGGGATTCAGATACAGCACGGCAAACCCTTCCCCGGCCAGCTGTTGAAACTGCAGGGAGAACCCGTAACCGTACATGCCGCTTGGCCCACCGTGAATCGCGAGGATCGTCGGGCACCTCTCCCCCTCGGCCCAACCCGGAGGTTTCATGAGCCATCCCTCGATCTCCCAGCCGTCGGTCCCCTCGAAACGTAACCTCTCGGGCTCAACCAGCTGGAGATCCCGGGCTAACGGACCATTGAGGTCCGTCAGGCGTCCCTCACACCCGTCAGGAGACATAACGAAGACCTCGTCGGGCTGGGTCGGGCCTCCGTCCAGGTAGGCCAGGGTCCCGTCCCGCGAGAGACTCGCTGCCGCAACGACTCTCTCCCTCCCCGGAGTCACGCACCGGGGAGGCTCTTCCCCATCGGAGGCAATCCGGTACAGGTAGCTCCCACCCTCCCTGGCGACGGTGGTGTACATGGCGCCGCCGTCGTCGGCCCACAGGATGGGTCCGATGGAGATACTGCTGGGGGCCCGGACCTCGGAGCTGGCGACCATCCCTACCCTTCGGTCCAGGGAGCCCGTAAGATTCCGGGCCGAATCCCAGGATCGGGGCAGGACGGCCGGGTCAAAGTCCACGGTAAAGAGATTATACGGCGATGAAACCCAGTCAAAGGGGTAGTCCGCACCGATGAAGGCCAGAACTGAGCCGTCGGGAGACCAGCTGGGGCAGTTGACGGGATAATCCTCCTGCAACACCCGGGTCGCCCTGCCGGAAGCCACCTCAAACACCCAGAGGTGTCGGACCCAGACGGGATCGCTGTCGCTGAGGGTGCGGTTGGCGACGCAGGCGATGTACTGACCGTCGGGGGACCAGGCGGGGGACTCATGATTGTAGCGACCCCTCGTGATCCTGTGGGTACCAGAGGTCTCGCCGTGACCGGTAGGTTGGGCGTCGACGACGAAGACATGGCGAAACTGGTTGCCGAAGTACCCGATGCCGTCCTGCCTGTGGCGAAGGGTCTTGATGACCCGGGGCTCGTCCTGCTCATCCTCCACGTCGTGGGGCAAACGGCAGGCCTCCGGCGCCCCGGGATAGAAGGGACCCTGGGGCAGCATCCTTTCGTAGGCCACAAAGGCGATCCTCTCTCCATCGGGAGACCAGATCAGGGCGGACAAAGGCTCCTTTTCCGTCGCCACCCGTTCGGCCTCCCCTCCGGAGAGATCAATCAGGTACAGCTGGTTCCTGCCCGTCCGGTCCGATATAAAGGCCAGTCGCGACCCATCGGGAGACCAGCGGGGCATGTGATCGGTGCGCCCTCCAGACGTGAGGCGCCTGGGAGTTTCGTCGCCCACCGACACCATCCAGATCTCCGTCCGCGTGGCGTTGTCCTGTAGGTCCCTGTACTGACGGATGAAGGCGATGGTCTCTCCGTCCGGGGAAATCTGGGGCTCACCCAGGGGGGTGAACCGACAGAGATCCTCCGCCGTGAGAGGTCTGCTTGCATCCTTGTTCACAATGATCATCCTCTCTATGCCTGCATGAATGTCCTGCCCGGGGGAAGCCTGGTATCCAGGCTCCCAGACAGGACAGACCCTCGGCTCCATGATACTGGATGCCCCAGCAGGGAAACAGGCTTTTCTTGAGATCTGCACCCTGTCGATCGTCAGCTTCCGCAGGGGAAGGGGAAGGGCTACGTTGACCCGGTGCTGAGGGTACGGCTGAAGGAACCTGCTCTCATGGCAGGAGGGGCGCCTGCTATGAACGGGCTGTGTCATGATCTGAACCAATCTGCTGCGAACTCAGTCGGTGACGTACCGATGCGCGCCGCAGTAGACGTGGGATTTCTCCCTGTGGGCTCGTCCGATCAGTGTGAGATCGGCGGCTCGGCGATCTCAAGGGCGAGGCTCATCGGAATGCCGCCTATGCCCGCACCAAGGGCTTTCAGCAGCATGCCGGAAGAGAGGCGCCCCGTGGTGATCAGCCCACAGTCCAGGGGATCCCAGCTGCCGAAGAGACAGGCACCCAGGACCTTGTCCACGGCATTATGCCTACCCACGTCTTCCCTGACGTCCAGGACTCCCCGTCGGTTGATCAGGGCGGCCGAATGGATGCCCCCTCCAGGGTGAGGCCCTCAGGCAGGTCATCGGCAAGCGAAACGCTGATGAACCTCATCTCATCGAAGGCGCCCTGTACGTAGATCTCGTGCCAGAATGAAATCGCATCCCGTCCCCAAAGGTGCCCGACGGCAAGTTTCTTCAGGTCTTCGGGTGTACACATGAACGAGGGTGAACAATTTTAAGGATCGGAAAATGAACCCAAATCGACTGCGTACACCTACCACCCATTGACACCTCTGACGCCCACTACCCCGTTGTCGACGTGACGTGAGGGGGTGAGGGATATCTCTCATTCACATGCTGCAAACTCGACGTGGCGGGGATGTGGTACGTCTCAGGTGCATTGTGGCGGTTCAGCGCTGAGGCTAAATCAGCTACGCCTACGCCACGGCTTATCCTCTTTAATGGTCTTACTCCACCCGTGAGGCAGTCGATGTCGGTCGTCAGGAGGATAGAATCTCTCCGCTCTCTTCAGGACCCTCTTACGCACTCGGTGCAGCTTCGTATCGAGGGTGCGGGCAAATTTGGGCCAATGCCTTCCGGTATTCGTGTCTGACGTAATCCGAGTAAGCTGCACCTGGCGGGGGCAAAGCCTCAGGCACTCTCCCACCATCTCTACCTGATATCCTCGGATCAGCCCCAAGGATCTGGATGAACTTCTCGCACCGGTCAGCGAGATTGGTGTCTTCCTTATCGATGACCGGATCCCTTTCTACACGGGGTCTTCGCCATTCGCTCACGGCCGCCCCACCCCCGATGAACAGCCCCATCACATTCGCTGAGAATTGAACTACAGGGAGTATCGCAACTGTCGGCAACACAGGCGTGTCGGGCGGGAGATTGTGAACATCATGGACAGACCTTTCCTCGACAGCAGGTCCTGCCAGTAGTCGGCCATCATACCAGACGTCAGGGTTACTGGGATCGCGATACACATAACCTTGTTTCTTGAACCACGGATCCCAGACACAAACAGCCCAACAAGATACCAGCAAGAGAGCATTCGTGTACTGTCGAGTATCAACGGAAGAGCAAGGCGGTCAAGTCCCATGTTGTAAGTAGCGGTCCGGGTCATGATGCGGTAGCGGCCTCTGTCTGGAGTGGTCTTGTTCCGTTGTCGCCAGGTTCAGCGGTAGGTCCGTGCTAAATCCCAGGCGGACCGGGTACGACCCGACTCACCGCTTACTCGCCTCTACTCCAATAGTTCCCCCAGTTCGCTGATCTCATGGTCATAAAAAACGGTGATGATACCGGTCACTGGAACCTGGTCGGTGAAAAAGCCCGAACCGTAAAGCTCCCTGGCCAGGGCCCTGCGACAATACCGCCAGAAATGCATCATCATATTCTCCGGGTCAACGCCCTGCCTGCCAGAGGTGGTGGACCGGAGACACTCATAAATCTGTTCCAAGCGGCTGAAATAGAAACGATAAGACAGGTCGGAAATTCGCCTCACAACCGGCAGGTACAACTGGAAGGTCTCCTCATCGACCAGGGCAGAACGAGGCTCTCCATGGCAGAGAAGACCGACCTGCTCAGCCATCCGTGCCAGGGCATCGTTCTTCATGAGCCCTCCCACAAGCATGGCGTAGGCGTCGGTCAGGTGCCTCAAAAGATACCGTCTATGTACGCGCATCTCATCGGTGGGATCCACCGGGCTCACCATGCTGGGATAGGTCCTGCCGCCCGGGCCGATGAAAATGGCGGTGTATTTCTCTCCCCGCAAGACCGACTTGTTCTGAAGGTCTTCTCCAAGCAAGCCCCTGGCATCGCACATCTGATCGAAGTCAACCTTGCTCTGGGCATACCTGCCCCCGTAGTTCTTCCAATCCACCACCGCGTTTGCCTCGCGGAGGAGTCTCGCCGGGCCCTGTCCCGCGCCCACAATACCACCGAGGAAGTTCCTGATCACAGGGGCGGCGGCCATCAGCTCGGACCCAGCGTTCATCACGACCTCCGCCAATTCTCGGCCCAGGGAAGAAGCCAGGGAAACCACCTCACTGATGTCATCTTCCAAAAAGACGGCTGTACTCAGCCGCAGAAACCCGTCCCTGGGCAGTGCAACACTCATATCCCTCAGCTCAGCCAGGATCTCCGCACGGACATCATCAGTGCAGACCTGAGACGTGGCAACTCTCGCAACCACACTGAGACATTCATCTGTCAGGGCAGACTTGATCCTGTTGTGAGTCTCACCCGAATAGCTCGCAATGATCGGTATCAACTGCATGTTCCCCGCCCCTTACGTTGAAGGTGCTTCCATGCCATCTGAAGGAACAGTCTTCGCCAATACGATCCAGCTCGAACAGGATCATTCCGGCCGGCCAGGGACAACACGAAACTCATCGTGGATGCTCGCCACCGCAGGACGGCTCCACCAGTACAACAGACCCACTTCCGCAGAAAGGGCCAGGGGCATGATCATAGCGGCCACCAGGTAGGCAGAGAGCTCCGTTCGTCCAACTGCGACGTTGATCATACCCACCAGGATCAGCAGGTTGAAAAAGGCGGCAACGTTCACGGATACCGTTCGTCCCGACCGGATGAGCAGCCCCTGGTTGTGCGCCTGCAGGCCCGTCAGAAGGGGTACCACTGCGAGAAACACGAGGGACAGGTTAGCCGCGGCCAGGACCTCACCCCTCAAGCCGATGATCCCACCGTGATACCAGTCACCCAGGATCGTGAGAGATACCAGGGATAGAAGCGCCGCGCAGCCCATGGATACCATCCAGGTGAAACGGCGCACCACCTGGTACGTGGCAGGATCACGAACCCGGGCCACCACAACCTGCTGCAGCATCTGCAGCTGCCCATCCACAAGGGACAGCGTTCCCAGGGCCACGGGAAATGCCGCCATGGACAGCACAGGTGCCACCCCCCGGGCGATCCCGCTCAGCATCAAGGGGCGGGTGACCATTCGGAGGGTGCTGGTGAGAGCCAGGGGAACGAAGAACCGCACGAACCCAGCGACGGTGCGACCGCCTGCAGGGCTGTCTTCGTCGTGGGCTGGGAGAACCCCCTCCTTTAAAATGACTCGGGCCGCCGCCACAGCCATGGCTGTGTCCACGAACACCCCGAGCATCAGGGCAGCTCCTCCGACCAGCACGCCGTGCTCCGGGAACATACCGATCCCTATCACCGTGACCAGGATCATCACCACCACCCGGGCGGCCGTCGCCCATCCGATGATAGCGGTCCTTCCAAAGCGCACGAGAATGCCGTTATAGTAACGGCGGATCCCAATCAATGCCGGCCACAGCAAAAGGACGTACAGGGCGGGTCTCGCAACCTCTGCCACTTCCGTCGGAAACTGCATAACCGTGACAAACACAAACCGGTATACGGGGATGATCAGGGTCACGACGGCGGCCACCACGGTGAGAAAGATGTTGATTGCCCACATGCATCGACTGGTCAGCCTGTAATTATGTTCATCGGTGACCAGGGCATTAGCAGCAGGCAGCAACATGATGATCGGGGCCTCGAGCAGCACCGCTGCATAGAAGGCCATACCATAAGCAGCCAGGATGAGCTCCGGCGACTCCAGCCTGGCCAGGCCGGCATGAACAATAGGCTGTCCCGCCGACAGCATCAGGCCGCTGAGGGCAAGGGGAAGAAAGAACACCCCGATCTCACCGAGCGAAGGGGGCTGCGGCTTTGACTTCAACGATCATCACGTCCTCGATGGGCTAAGAGAGCGACTTTCCTCAAAACCCAAGGGTGTGATAGGCGCAGCGTGCTTCTGCAACGCATACGACAGAGATCTCCTCGGTCCTGCAAACCCCATATGATCCCATCCCGCAGCCTACGAGTCCGACAAAGACCATGGGAAAGGCCGGTAGAGATACGGTCATCGCATTGGCATCTCTACCGACCTGCAAAGCGCCCATGTTACCATCCTGGGCCCATCGACACATGAAACCGCCTTACTGTACGACGACCCAGTCCCGGGTCGCGGTGTATATGCTTCGGGCCCCGTCATCGGTCACATAAACAATATCCTCGACCCGGATCCCGAACTCACCCGGTATGTAAACCCCAGGCTCCACGCTGAACACCATCCCAGTTTCGACGAGATCCGTGTTCCCCTCCACCATCCAGGGCGGCTCGTGCCCATCAATGCCCAGCCCGTGGCCCACGCGATGGATGAAATAGTCACCGAATCCTGCGTCCGAGATCACCTGCCTGGCGGCCCGGTCCACATCCTGGCAGGTGACTCCGGGCCTGGCCGCTTCAAAGGCCGCATTGAACCCAGCAAGCACTGCGCGGTAGGCTTGGATGTACTTCTCCGAGGGCTCCCCGACATGGAAGGCCCGGGTCATATCTGCGGCGTAGTTGTCGTAGCCGCCTCCCTGGCCGAGCTCAACCCAGATCGCGTCGCCCTCCTCGATCGTGTACTGGCCACTGGCATGGTGAGGAGAGGCCGAATTTGGCCCTGCCGAGACCCCGCCCGCGCGAGTTGGGTTCAGGCCGTGCTGGCGCGCGATGTCAAAGACATCTCCCCCAACCTCCACCTCCGTGCGACCCGCGAACCTCAGGCTGCAAACATCGGTAAACACCAGGTCCATCAACTCGCCCACCCTCTGCAGGGCAGAGATCTCCGCATCATCCTTTCGGATGCGCAGGGGAACCAGCACATCACTGGCGTCAACATAACTGGCCTCGGGAAGCACCTCCTGGATCTTGATCAGAAAACCACTCCACATCTTCTCCCCCACGGCCACCGTAGCATCGGCCGACACCGCGTCAGCAACGTGGGCGATGGGATCATCCGTCTCATCCCAGGTCAGAACATCGTAGAAAATCTCGTGGCCCTCAACCTCCAGTTTCACAGCCTCAAAGGCGGGGATAATCATCTTCGGCCGCCCTTCCCTGGGAACCATCAGCAGGGTCAGCCTCTCACTGGGGTGGCGATTGATCCCTGTCAGGTACACCATGTCGGAGGACAGTGAAACAAACAGCCAGTCTATTCCCTTCTCCTTCATCATCTCCTGTGCCCGCTCACATCGTCTCTGGTACATAAGCATCTCCTTCCGGATCAAGCCGTGCATGGGCCGTTCATCAAGTCCTTGGCCTGAGGAATAGCTTCTCCGTGCACCGCGCCTGTTCCTTCAATACGATACAGAGATTCCCTCCGGTGGGCTCATCGAGCGGTTGAAGAGCAACGCTGGAACAGCCGCGGGAGATCGAAACGACATGGCGCTACACGGATGACAGGGCGCCCCGTCGCAGACTTTTGTGGGGCGTACGAATCCCGTCCGCGCTTATGCTCTGCACATCGAGGAAAGATCTCTCACCTCAGAACTCGCCGACGGCCTCCCGGACGTATCCGCGGGCGAAGAACAGGACGGAGGCACCCACGATCAACACGACGCCTGCAACGATGAAAACCGCGCGCAATCCCAACAGCGTGGAGATCACGCCGAAGAACAGCGGTCCCACAACCAACGGCGCCTGGTTAACCATCTGCCGGAATCCCATGGCCGTACCCTGGAGGTCATCTGGGGCACTCGCCGACATCAGGATCATGCTGATCGGCTGGGTGAAAGCAGGAGCGAGACCCGACAGCATCGCCGCAAACATCTGTGCACCGAAGGTGAATGAGAAGGAGACGGCAGCCATACCCACGCCTCCAAGTACAAGAGAACCGACCATGAGCGGAACGGCCCCGAAGCGACGAATCATTGGAGCCAGGAAGGGACGGAAAAGCAGCGCGAAGGCTTCCTGCGTGGCGACCAGGATCCCGATTCGCGTGGAGGAGAAATTGAGGCGTTCAAGATAAACCAGGTAGAAGCTTGCCCGCAGCGTAATGACAAACAACACGCACACGCTGACTCCGATGGATAGCTGCACCACCGGGTTTCTTAGAAACGAAGCGCTGACCCTGGTAACCTGGGGCACCTCCCTGCGCACGACGTCCAGGAGATCTGCTGCCCGGATCTTTACAGAGCCCGCAGGGGCAACCTCCACCAACCGGGTGCTGATGAGCATCACCAGGGCAGACACGAGGCCCGCGCCCAGAAATGCAATGGCGTATCCCCAAAGATCCTCCAGCACACCGGCGATCGGAGGTCCTGCAAGAAGCCCCACTCCGAAGGAAATCGACCAGAAGGCAAAGTTCTGAGTGCGTTGACTGGAATCACCCAGGTTGGATACATACGCCTGGGTGGCCAGGATCACGAGGATGTTGGCCAGGCCAGCAACGAGCTGGGTGACCAGCACAACGGGCGTCGACGGCAGGAAAGCCAGCGCAACCGACGCCGCCACCATACTGCCGGAACCGAAGAGGATGACGGATCGGTATCCAATGCGGTCCATGAACACTCCGCTGGGAAGCGCAATCAGAAGGGGAAGCAATGCAAAAGCGGCGACAACGGAACCGAGAGCCAGTTCCGAGGCCCCGATGCTCTCGAGATACAACGGAGCATTCTGCCGCATGATCATCATGGATATGAACTGCAGGGTCGTTATGCATGACACCATCAGGAGCCGTTTTTTCAACGTGACCGGATCCATCCGTTGCCTGTCCACGGTGTTTTGCTGTGTTGCGAGATCACCACGCATGCCGCGTCTGCCCCCTAGAAACCGATGCTTTGCCACCCTATTTCCATACACAAACCCTTTGACGCCACAACTAGAACGCCACTTTACACCTTAAAGCCTCTCTTGGGTCCTGTAAAGGGAAGCGTCCACCTGTGTGGGGCGCTGGCTACATGATGTCCGTCCTATCAACGCGGGCTCTGCGCGGCCTCTGTCGTTCGCAGGTACGTGATCGCTTTTCAGATCTCTACCGCACCCGCCCTCACGAGGGTACGCACAGGATATCGCCCGGGAACAGAACGTCCGGGTTCTCAATGTGGGGATTGGCGCGGATGAGGTCCGACAGGCTGACTTCGAACGTGCGAGCAATGCTCCACATCGTCTCCGTAGGCGCGACCTCATAACGAATGTCGAAACCGGCGGGACAGGCCTCCGGCCTGCGCACAGGGAGATCGGGTGGCGGGGGCACGGGCTCAGGCACGCAGAGGATATCTCCCGGGAAGATGCGGGCCGGGTTGGCAATATGGGGATTGGCTGCAGCAAGGCCCTCTACGCTGATCTCAAAGAGGCGGGCAATCCCCCACATGGTTTCCCCGCTCCCAACCCTGTACTGTACCCCAAAGCGCGGGGGGCAAAGATCTGGAACTCTGGGACGCTGAACCGATGGTGGCACGTCACATACAACTCCTCTCCTCATCAACCGGTTGTCTCACTTCAGTGTATTCTGGACACCATCACAGGTGCAGACCCGAAACAGCGTCGCACACCACCGACAGATATGATCGACACACCCGTTTTGCGTGATCAGACGATGAGATTGGGATAAACTCAAAGAAGAGGAGATTCACTACCACCTTTGGCAAACCATTTCATCCTGGAATGGAGGTAACTGTTCATGAACAACACGGAAGACAGCAGCCAGGAACTCCACGCGAAGCCGGCAGACATGGCAGAACTGGTCCAGTACCAGGCAGGTTCTGTTGTCAGCCGAACGCTCATCAAGAAGGACACCGGCACCGTCACTCTCTTTGCCTTCGCCGAGGGCCAGGGATTGAGCGAACACACCGCCCCCTACGACGCCCTGGTATATGTACTGGATGGCACCGCATCCATAGACATCGACGGCTCATCGCACAAGGTGAGCGCCGGCGAGACCATCATCATGCCAGCCGATGCACCCCATGCATTGCAGGCACCCAGACCATTCAAGATGCTCCTGGTCATGATACGATCGTAAGGTGACCCCTGGACATTGGTCTGAAATCCTGACCGCCTGACCACTTACCTCGGCGGCAGTCCCCGTGCCAAACCGCTGCCGCCCTGGTGGGAGGGTGATAACAGCCACGAGCGTATCGCAATATTGGGACCAGGCGCATCCTTTGTGTGCCACTGGGAAAGCATGGACAACTACGTCGAGGACGTGTTCTGATCACTCTTCGCTCCGGCGGAGCACAGCCGCATGAGGACACGGCTGACGATCCCAGGCAACTCGTCCCACTGAATACGACCTGACGTACAGACCGTGCAACCCCTCACCGACCCAGATCATCGAGATGCGGAGCATATCTCACCATCATCTGCCAGACGTCCTGCTCCTGCAGGCTCTCCTCGATCTTGCGTGTCATCTCGATGTACCGTGCACGGGCGGCCCCACCCGAGGTTCCCTCGGCTCGGATCTCTGCCGACGTGTCGCGAATCACCATGCCGGTGTGCCTTGTCGTGAGAACAAGGTCCTCCATAAGCTGCGGATCTCCCCGCTCCATCAGTTCCCGCGATCCCCGGAACATGGCCTCGAAGAGGCCCGAGATGAAGTGAACCTCTGAATCGGGCATATCGAGACGAAGCACCTGCATCAACTGGTGAGCGGCAAAGATATCGACATCGGCCATGAGGAGGTCCATGTTGACATCCCGTTCGCTCTCCGTTTCGAGCGCCCTCTCGAAATGCCGGGCAGCTGTCTCCAGCCGTGACCCAGCAAAATACAGGGCGAAGCCCTCTGCCCGTGCAGATTCCTCGGCGCGGGAACGCATCTCTGAGATCAGATACAGGTTCGCCACCATGCTGACAGCAAGAAGCACAACAAGCACAAACGTTGCATTCACTTTCGAGGCCGGCCGTTCCGCCCCCCGTTCCTTCCGTCTCCGGGCTATGGTCCATCAACTCCTTCCAAACCCTATCAACACCGTGACTTACCTCTCGCTGGGGATGATCAAGTCGTCATCGGCGCTGAACACCCGCACAATACGCCATATTCCAACGCAATCGAAGTTTAATCGCCCGTGCCATGAAGGGATTTCTCCATGGGAACGGCAGATACCTCCTGCAGGGGCCATCCTCCCGGATCGGTCAACGGATCTGCTGTACCACCCTGTGGGCCTGCATGATATCCATGACTGCCATGCCCCTTGGAATGAGGATCGTCGGTCCCCTCCAGGTGTGGGCCTGGGGTTCGGCAAGAAGCCCGGCCAACGTACCGTGGACCCACTCGGGTCGGTAACGCCCTGCCTCCCGCGCCCGGCAGAGGTCGCCGGACTCCAGGCAACCCTCCAGATCATCCACAAACAGTCCCCCCGCCCGCTCCAGCAGGTCGAAGTCCACTTCCTGCCCTCCGCCGGTGGAGACCACCACGGTGGATTCCTCCACCCATTCATCCCGGACCAGGACCTCGTCGGCATTCGTCATGGTGATGACCAGGTCCGCAGATCTCACCGCCTCCTCCGGGTCATTGCCCGCTCGCACGTCCAACCCACGCCGGCGAAACCGGCAGGCAAGAGCCTCCCGGCTGGCAGCCCGGCGCGACAGAATCGTTACCCGGCCCAACGAGTACCTGTGCGCCAGCGCCTCGAGGGAACTGTGCGCCAGGCGCCCCGCGCCAAACAGGCACACTGAATCAAATCCCTCGCGCCCCAGGGACTCAAGGGCAACCGCCGTCACCGCGCCCACCCTGTGGGCGTAGGCGGTTCTCTCCTCCACCACACCGAGAAAATCCATGTCGGGCCAACTGTTTAAAATCACGTTCCTGCTCGCACGCAAGCCGGCCACGCCTATGCCCGTCAGGGCAGCCCCCTTGAGACGGTATCCTCTGCCAGTATCGGCAAACAGTAATCTCTTCACCCTGGGATCCGTCAGAAGCACACCTCCTGCAGCCTGCTCCCGGAATGTCTCCCGGGCCGAATCCAGGCTGAGGTCCCAGGTGAGCACCGAAGCTACCTGTTCATCTGTGATCAGAAAGGGCACCTCGCTCTCTCCTCTCTCAACGAGTGTCAGCGGGCGCCTCACCACCCAGAGCGACCTGCTCACACGCAGGGCTGTTGCGGAAAAACACACTGGAAGGCAGGAGCCCTGGTTATCTGGCTATCATGACCATGGCCTTCCTCGTTTTTCGCGAGTAGCTGCTTCCAATCCTGCTGGCAGAGCACGCCCCAGGATACTCAACGCGGAAGCACCGGTCATCGATAGCACATCTTCGTGATTCCTGGCAGAGAGGGGGTCCCGGTGAGCATGCACGAAACGGAAGGGACATAGGCCTGAAACCAAACTCGTCATACCCCGCGAACGATCCCCGTCCAGAACAGCCGATGGGATCATGCGATAGCGCTCAGAAGAATGCACAATAAAGGTAGCCGGGCATCCTGTTGCATCGCTGTGTCCCCGCACATCCTGCTAGTGAGACCCCAATCCCTCGACATCATATCCAATCATGAAGAGTCCTGACTGTAGCGAAATGAGTCGTAGCCCGGCGTCGATTTGATCAAACCTGGAACCCTTTTCCTTCAAGACGTCCCCCAGCAACCAGCTGGCCTTCATGTTGCTGTCCAGATGCCTCCGCGGGGCATGCGCCCTTGAGAATCGGTAGATGCCCTGACTCGGGTCGCGATTTGGGGACCGAGCAGCTGGGATATGGAGTTTGAGCGACCTGGGAACCTCGTCCAGGCCTTTCTCCTCGCAGAACCTGCGGACCAACAGGCAGAGGGCCGCCCCCACCCGGCTATCGTACATGATGAGATCATCGATCAGCAGGGAGTAGATCTTGGAGAACCCGGAGTTCATCTTGAGGCCCAGACCAGGGGATGTGCGATACGTCCCAATGTTCAACATCTCCTTTGCCCCCATCAGGTAAAAGACAATCCCATCTCCCATTCTCTCGAGGGTGTTGCGATTACGAGAGGTCACGCCTCCCCATTCCAATACGGCTTCACAGCACCTGAAACACATCCCCGCATCGTTGCACTCGATACTCGCCAACAGGCCTTCCCTCAACTGGGACAATGCCGTCACCGTCTCATGAAGGGAAGTCCCAGCTACCCAGGCGTTTGTCCTGGGATCGCGGTACCGGAACTTCCACCTGTATGTCTCAGAAGCCCCAAACAGACAGTCGCACTCCCACCGGGATCCTGAGCGCCGGTCAATGTAGCTGTGCACAAATGAGCCAGCAACATCGAGCCTGGACCGGATCCACGCCACGAAGGTTGCCACGCAATCCTGGGCGAGGAACTCGTCTCGGTTCATCGTTTCCCTCTCTTCCCGCTCAATGCGGCGAACTTCAGCAAGTGTCTAAATCTGCTGGTGATGCGTCTCGGTTCAGGCTACCTGCA
>SKXF01000249.1 GCA_007128555.1 Clostridia bacterium
GATCGTGGCAGGTGGAGGTAGGACGGGCAGGAACCTCGTCAATCGTTTCAGAGGTCGCCGTATCAGTGTCACCGTCATTGATTCAGACCCTAGGAAGTGCGAGCGGATATCCGAGTCTTTTCCATATGTGGATATCGTGCTGGGTGACGCCATCCATCCCAGGACGTTGCGGGAGGCCATCGTGAAGAAGACCCGTGCCTTCATCGCTGTGACGGGTCAGGATCACTTCAATCTCCTGGCGTCCGCCCTTGCGTCCAGGTTGGGGATCGAGCGGGTGATTTTAAAACTCCTGGATCCCGAGTACCGGGCCCTTGCCGAGATCATGGAGTTGAATGACGTGCTTGATCCGGCCGACTCTTTTGCTGCCCAGGTGGTGGCTCGCCTGGATGACGTGGATTTCGCCGAACTGGTGCACCAGTGTCATCCGAATCTTCGGATGATGCGTCTCAGCGTTGATGGGGATTCCGATCTGGTTGGAACGGCAGCCCTGGACCTGGCCGAAACGGTGGGAAAGAAGGTTTACCCGGTATTGCTGCTGCGCGATGGGACATATGCTCTGCCTTCTGATGTGGACACCGTAAAGGAGGGCGACGAGATACTTGCCTGGCATCGAGTACACTGAGGTCTCCTGCAGTTGTGATGAGAAGGGTTTCTCTTGAGGATAAGGCGAAGCGCTGCTGTATACCAGGCCGGCACGTCCGTTGTTCACATTCTCAAGTGGACGGGAATTTCGGTGCTGGTCGGCGTGATTACCGGCATGGCGGCCGTGCTTTTCACCGGTGCCCTGAACTGGGGCATCGAGATCCTGGCGCCCCTCGGCCAGGATCGATGGATTTTCGTGCTTCCCGTGTTTGGGCTGCTTCTCAGTGGCCTCATAACGTCCGTCTTTGCTCCCGAAGCCGCGGGTCATGGAACGGATGCGGCGATTAAGGCCTACAATCTGCGCTGGGGTTACATGAGCCTACTCACGGTGCCCGTGAAGCTGGTGGCCAGTGTTCTGACCATTGCTTCGGGAGGGTCCGCCGGGAGGGAGGGTCCGACGGTGCAGATGGGGGCGGCTCTGGGCTACTGGCTTGGGAAGACCCTCGGCCTCAGTCTCCAGGAGATTCGCAAGGTGGTTATGTGTGCAATGGCAGCGGCCTTTGGATCTATATTCACCGCACCCATCGCGGGGGGGCTCTTTGGCGCTGAGGTTCTGTACCGTGATGACGTTGAATACAACAACCTTCTCGAGAGCTTCATATCAAGCATATCCGCTTACTACATCTATTCCGTGGTGTTGGGTCGGGAGAGGCTCTTTGCTTTTTATGCCCCGGGTGACTTCACGTTCCAACCCCGAAGGGATATTCTATATTTCCTGGTATTTGGCGTGGGGGTGGGAATGGTCAGCCTGCTGTATATAAAGGTCCTTTACGGCTTTGAGCACGTGTCGGGGACTCTGCGCATTGCCCCGTGGCTCCGGACGGCTCTCGGGGGGCTGCTGACGGGGCTGACAGCCATGATTGCAACACCCCTTGTCCTGGGAACGGGGATTCCCCTGGTGGAGAAGCTGATGTTGGAACAGGTTCCCTGGCGGATGATTTTATTGCTCCTACTGGGCAAGATGGCCGCTACCGCCTTCACCGTGGGCTCGGGTGCCAGCGGAGGAGTTGTGGCGCCGAGTCTCACCCTGGGGGCTCTGACGGGGGGGCTCCTCGCTTCGGTGGTTGGGTACCCTTTCCCCGAGATGGTGATTGCTGTTTCGAGTGTCGGGCTGCTGGGAGCAGCTGCTCACATACCCATCACCGGTGTGGTTATGGCGGTGGAGATCCTGGGTGTCGACCTGATAAAGCCGATCACCATTGTGTGTTTTGTGGGAGCAAGCATAACGCGGAACGACAGTCTCTTTCGGCAGGCACGGGTCAGTCACGTTGAGCAGGCCAGGGCGTCTCACCATTTTGACCAGAGGCCTCTGTAAGGGGAGATTCCGGAAGGAGGAACATTTTGTACAAGCTTTTTGTTGACGGAAACATACACACGATGGATTCAAACAGGTCCGTGGTTGAGGCACTGTTGGTGCAGGGAGACACGATCCTGGAGGTGGGTGATTCGAGGACGATGCGCCAAGGTGTTGCGCACCTTCCGGCCTCACAGGTGGACATCACCGACCTCCGGGGTGCGACGGTTGTGCCCGGTCTCGTTGATTCCCACACCCACTTTGTCGCCTACTGCAGCCTGCGGCTGGGGGTCGATGTGACCACGACCCAGACCCTCGAGGAGGTACAGGAGAGGGTGAGACGAAAGGCCGCTACTCTGCAACCCGGGCAGTGGATCCTGGGTTGGGGGTGGAACAAGAATGTCTGGGCCGGAGGGCAATTCCCCAGCCGGGAGGATCTCGATGAGGCGACGGAGCGGCATCCCGTCGCTCTCAGAAGCAAGGATGGCCACGCTCTGTGGGTGAACAGCGAGGCGCTCCGCATTGCAGGGCTGGATCGGAAGGCGGCGCCCCCGCCCGGGGGAGACATCCTGAGGGATCATCGGGGTGAGCTGCAGGGGATATTCTTTGAGACGGCCGTTTCCATGATCGATGATGCGGTGCCCCCTACGCCGGTCGATGATTTGAAGAAAGCTGTTATGGAGGGACAGGAGGAGGCTCATGCTCTGGGGCTGACGGGACTCGTCAGTTGCGAGGGGGGCGATGCCCTCAGGGTCTTCGGCGAGTTGAACCGCGAGGGTGCCCTGACTCTCCGGGTCAGGATGACACTCCCCGATGATTCCCTGGATGCGGCGGAGGCCCTGGGATTGAGCGGTTCTTTCGGAGATGACCGTCTTCGAATCAGCGCGGTCAAGATGTTCACAGATGGTGCCGTTGGCTCGCAGACAGCCTATCTGTTTTCCCCTTATTGTGGGCGGGAGGATGGCTACAGGGGCCTGCAGGTCCTGGATCGTAGCGGCCTGAGGGATCGGGTTCAGCGGTCCTTTGCCCTGTCCTTTCCCGTTGCGGTCCATGCCATTGGAGATGCGGCCAATCATGCGGTTTTGGATGTGCTAGAGGAGATGGGGGCACCGGAGAGTGGCCTGAGAAATCGCATTGAACACGCCCAGCTGCTTCTTCCAGGGGATTTTGAGAGGTTCAGCCATCTGGGAGTTATCGCCTCTGTGCAGCCTGCCCATGCCGTTGCAGACCGGGACGTCGTTGATGAGTACTGGGGTGAGCGGGGCCGTTATGCTTACGCGTTTCGCTCGCTTCTCGATGCAGGAGCCGTTCTGGCCTTTGGCTCTGACCTGCCCGTGGATGTCCTTGATCCCCTGGTCGGGATCAGGGCTGCAGTGAATCGCCGAGCGCATCCCGACCAGGCGAGCTGGTATCCCGAGGAAAGGCTGACGGCGTTGGAGGCAGTTCGCGCCTACACCTGGGGTTCGGCCTATGCGGTGAACGAGGAGGACAGGCGTGGTACTTTGGCCCCGGCCATGTTGGCCGACCTGACCGTTCTCAGTTCCGATATCATCGCTGCACCCATGGACCCGTGCGAGGTCGTCGCCACGGTGGTGGGTGGAGAGGTCGTTTTCTCCAGGCACTGACGAGCAAACGGGGCCCGAAGGCCTGGATGAAGTGTTTGCCCGCGGCCTTCGGGCCAGCGATGCGGTTTCTCCTCCGAACTTGGGTATCCTATAAAATCGGGACCTGATTGGAGGAGGCATGTGAACGACGTTCTTGTACGTGCGATCATTGCCACAGCTGCTGCAGGATCTGTCAGTGGATTTGGTGCCCTTGCCCTGGCACTGTGGGGCGATGTATCGCCCAGTACATACAGCACCATCCTTGGGTTCTCTGCCGGGGTGATGCTGGCGCTGTCATCTCTTGTGCTTCTGCCCCATGCTGTATCGATCGGTTCGATGGGATCTGTGATAGCGGGACTCTTCCTCGGGGCGCTCTTTGTTATGGGCATGGAGTATCTTCTGCCCCATCTTGAGCCGCATTTCGGGGGGCAGGACTTCTCCCCGGGCCTTGAGGACGCAGTACTGCTCACGGTGGC
>SKXF01000180.1 GCA_007128555.1 Clostridia bacterium
GTTGGATCCGTGGCCGTCGATGCAGATAACGAGGGTGCCTACTTCACGCTGCAGTCGTTTTTGCGTCCACCGGCCATCTACTGGGTGGATTTTGCGACCCTGTCGGTGGAGCCCGTGAAGCAGAGTGAGCAGATCGTTGACCCCGAGGATTTCGTTGTCGAGCAGATTTTTTACCGCTCACCCGTGGATGGGATGGCTGTGCCGATGTTCATCATGCACAGGTCCGACCTGGATCGAACGGCGATTCACCCGACGGTCCTATTGGGCTACGGTGGATACAACGTGGCGAAGACGCCATCGTATACCGCCGCCGTCCTTCCGTGGCTCCGAAGCGGGGGCGTCTATGCCCTCGCCTGCATACGAGGCGGAGGCGAATACGGGGAATCGTGGCACCGGGAGGGGATCCGTGACCGGCGGCAGGACGCCTACTACGATTTCTTTGCCGCCATGGAGTACCTGGTCGAAAAGGGATACACCGACGAGGAGCACCTGGGCATCACGGGCAGGAGCAACGGGGGACTGCTGACGGCGGCCGTGATCACCCAGCGCCCTGAGCTTTTCAAGGCCGCGGCCTGTGGCGTTCCGCTGACGGACATGTTGAGGTATCATCGGTTCCTGATCGCGTCTTCCTGGATCCCCGAGTACGGAAGAGCCGACACCGATCCGGAAGCGTTTAAATGGCTTTCCGAGTACTCACCCTATCACAACGTCAGAGATGGAATCAGCTATCCCGGGATGTACATTTACGCTGCGTTCGGGGACAGCAGGGTCCATCCCCTGCACGCATGCAAGATGGCCGCCAGGCTTCAGACGGCTTCCTCTTCCGATGAACCCGTTCTCCTGCACATCGAAAGCGACGCGGGCCATGGGATCGGCAAGCCGCTGGGCCAGCTGTGTTACCAGGAAGCCTGCATATGGTCCTTCTTCTTCTGGCGGTTGGGACTGGACCTGGCCGACTGAAGATTGAACGGATGTGGCGAACGAATACCCCCTCCCTGGGACGGCTCTTGTGTGAGAGAGCCGTCCCAGGTCTCGTTGGGCGTACGAGGGGGACTGAACAGCAGCTGAAACTTCCCCTGCCGCGATGACGTGTTGTCCATCGGTGGAACCCCTCAAATCGTCTGCCGGGACTCTGTCAGGAGATGCCAACTGGGAGCGGTCAGTGTCAGCGAGAGGCGCTGAGGATCTGCTCCAGGCGCCTCCCGGGCTCGCCTACTCTGTCTTGCCCGTAATGCGAAACCCCATGGTCCTGATGCTGGGGACCAGGTTCATATGGGCGTACTCGGTGGCCAGGGCCAGGTCGCAGCCGATATCTGCAGTTTGTGCAAGCACGTCGATTGCGCTTATGGCGAAGCGAAGGTTCGGCAGCATGGCAACGATGGAACCATCCTCGACCAGGAAGGTGCCGTCCCGGGTCATCCCTGTCAGCAGGGCACGGGCCGGATCCAGGGGCCGGGTGTAGTGCAGCCTGGTAACCAGGATGCCCCGCTTCACCCGCGAGACCAGGTCCTGGCGAGATGCTGTGCCCGGTTCAAGGACCAGGTTGCGGGCGTAGGGGCCATCGGCGAACCAGACCCCCTCCGGTTCCAGGCCGTGCCCGGTGGAGGTGGTTTCCGCCTGGGCCGCGGTGTCAAGGTCATAGACCGCTCCCTTCACCGTCCCGTTCTCGACCAGCTGGACGCGCCGTCGGGGAACGCCCTCCGCATCGAAGGGTTCGCACATCTGGTCCGGTCTCAGCGGGTCGTCCCAGATGGTCATGAAGGGCGGGAAGATCTGCTCCCCGATCCTGCCGCTGAAACAACTGCTGCCGTTCAGATGGGTGCCTCCTCCGAAGCCCAGGTAGCCCAGGTGGTAGAGGATCTCTGCCGTCGCGTCGGGTTCCAGGATCGCCTCGTACTCGCCCGGATCGATGTCCGTGAAGGTCTCGAAACGCGCCGCTTTCTCCCACGCCTGCTCGGCCATGCCTTCCGGGTCCAGTCCCTCGATGCTCCGTCCCACGAACCGGGCCAGGCCCGCGCCCCCGGAGGGTGCGATGGACGAAACCTGGAAACGGCACGTGCTGCCGGCGAAGTAGGCGGCCACTCCCTCCGAGTTGGCGACGGCGCGCTCCTGGGTTCCGGTGACCATGTTCCCGAACAACCCCACGTCCGATCGCCCCCCCGCGCGCCGGGTTGCCCGGGCGATGATCTCTGCCCTGCCCTCGGGGGGCAGTTCCGCAGTACCTGGGTCATAGGCCTCCACCTCCGGCATGGCTTCAACGGGAGACGCCAGGGGCGGCAGGGTTTCCTGCGCGGTACTGCTTTCTGCCAGGGTGTGGGCCCGCCTGGCCAACCACGCCAGCGACGCATCGTCGAAGGTGTTGATGCTGGCTGCTCCCAGGTGGGATCCGTAGCTGCCTCGCAGGTACAGGGACGGTTCTGTGTACCGGGTGCTCATCTCGATGGCGTTGTTGGAGTAGCGGGTGAGGCCCTCGTCCGTCCCGCGCAGCAGGGCGAAGGCGGTATCGGCGCCACCTTCAAGGGCCATCTGGACCGCACGGCCAGCCAGTTCTGTCGCTCTTTTCTGTCCAATGATCATGACCTGACACCCACTTTCAGGCCGCGGAACCGGGCGGGGGAGACCCCGTGTCCCACGTGGAGATTCTGCATGGGCGCTCCCTTGCCGCAGCCGGTCAGTCCCCAGACTCGCCATGCCTCGGGTCCCGCCACGGCGTCACAGCTGCCCCACACCTGGGGGGTGATGCCCGTGTACCCGGGATTCTTCATCAGCCGGCCCAGCTTGCCGTCGACGATCTCCCAGCCGACCTGGGCTCCGATGGCGAAGTTGAGCCTGCGGTCGTCGATGCTCCAGGTCTTTTCGCCGTTGAACAGGTAGCCGTGGCCGGTGTCAGCGATGAGGTCGTCCAGCGTTCCAGATCCCGGCTCGAGGTTTATGTTGGTCATTCGCACGATGGGCGGCCTGGCCCAGTTGTCGCAGCGGGCGTTGCCCCCGCTGGGTTGGTCCGGATTCGTGACATACTGGCGCGAGGTGAGGTATCCCCGGTGAACACCCTCATCCACGAGGACGATCCGTTGCGCAGGGGTTCCCTCGTCGTCCCATCCGAAGGTGCCGAGCCCTCCCGGCACCGTGGCGTCGGCTGTGAGGGTCACGGCCGGTGAACCGTACTGGCGATTGCCCAGTCCATCGAGGGTCAGGAAGCTGGTGCCTGCAACGTCTGCCTCGACGCCCATCACCCGGTCCAGTTCACTGGGGTGACCGCAGGATTCGTGGACCTGCAGGGCGAGAAGGGATCCCGTCAGGATGACGTCCAGCTCACCCGAGGGGCATTCGGGGGCGGTCAGCAGGGCCACGGCTTCCTCGGCCGTTCGGGACGCGTGTCCCGGGAGGTCCTGCTCCAGGATAAACTCCCATCCGGCCTGCTGGGCGTCGCCCATCAGCGAGGGGTAGGTGCGGACCTGGGCATCGCCCTCTCCGACGGCGAGGGCGGTGATTCCCGCCCCGCTTTCAATGATGGACTGCCGGGTCGCAGATCCCTCGGTGTCTGCGTACCACTTGTCCACGTAGTAGAACTCGAGCCTGCCCTGCCGCGTCCGGATCTCGTTGCGACCGGCCATGATCTCGTCGGTCTCCAGCAGGAGCGCAATCTTCTGTTGGGGTGTGATGGTCGAAGGATCGATCCGTCGGGGCGAGACATAGGTTCCCGTCTCCGGGGCCCGGGGCCTGAGCTCCACGGGCGGTGACGGGGTCATCGATGCAGCCCTCGCCATGTCCAGGGCCTGCTGAACCAGCCCTGGGTCGTCAACGGGTAGACCGGGTGCAGCGGCGAAGCCCCAGCGTCCACCCAAAAGCACCCGGAGGCCCAGCCCTCGCCTCACCTCCATGTCTGCCCGGCTGACGCTCGCATTCTTCGTCGCGTAGACCTCCCGGCGGAGGACCATGAATCGAGCATCGGCGTAATCGGCTCCGCGGTTTCGGCAATCTGTCATCAACTGCTGCAGTTGCTGTTGAACA
>SKXF01000442.1 GCA_007128555.1 Clostridia bacterium
ACTCGAGGGAGTGACAGTTGGGCTGATTCTCTCGCCCGAGATGGACGGAGACACCGCAGACCATGTCACGGATACCCTCACTCGTCTGTTCGAAACAGCGGGAGCCCTGGTCGATCCCGTAGCGTATGAAGCCTTCCTGGAACCTCGCCGCCCGTCCGATGTTGTTGCCGAAGGAACCATTCACCTGCTGATATGTCTTGACCGCGATGATGATCATCGATCCGTCGCGGAAGAGGGTGTGGTTGTTGGCGTCTGGGAGTCAGGATCCTACATTCCCTCCACCCTGATCCAGGATCGCAGCCTGGTCCGCGACGTGGGGACGCCTGTGGGGAACCTTTATCTCGTGTTGACGGTTGCTGATCTGGCTCGACAACGCGAACTCAGTAGGGCTCAGATGGAGGATTATGCCGGTCTGTAACGAATAAATTAGTTGGGGAGCAAAGGCCACAACGCAAACAGACCGAATGATAGACGTAGGTCCCGCACCATGGCGTCAATCGAGTCGCAATGCGGGCCATTTTAGTGCGGAGGATTATCGTGTTTCACCAGGTACCCAGGAAGGGGAGATGGTCTTGTCCATATTCGAGGAGATGGCCTCATCAGGGCACGAACAGCTGGTGTTTGCCTGCGACAAAGACAGTGGCCTGAGGAGCATCATCGCGATACATGATACGACCCTGGGATCCGCCCTTGGAGGCTGCCGGATGTGGAATTACCCCACCGAAACGGATGCGCTTGCGGACGCCCTCAAGTTGTCTGCCGGCATGACCGCGAAATCTGCTGTAACTGGGTGCAACCATGGGGGAGGCAAGGCGGTCATCTGGGGAGATTCTGAGACAGATAAGTCGGAGGCCCTGCTGCGGGCTTTCGGGCGCTTTGTCCAGAGCCTGAGGGGTCGGTTCGTGACCGGAACAGACCTGGGAACCACCTATGAGGATTTTCTGATCGCTTCCCAGGAAACCGAGTGGATGGTTGGGCTTCCCGAGTATGCAGGGGGAAGTGGCAATACCTCGGTCACCACGGCCTACGGGGTGTTCTGCGGTCTCAGGGCAGCTGCCGGGCACGTGTGGGGAACCGATGACCTGCGCCAGAGAAGGGTTGCTGTCCAGGGCATCGGTAAAGTGGGGGCTCTCCTGGTGCAACACCTCCTTGAGGCCGGCTGCGAGGTCGTCGTCTCTGATATCGATGACCGCAGATGCCAGGACCTGGCTTCGACATGCGAGGTTATCTCCGCCGATGATATTTACTCTGCTGACTGTGACATCTTCTCACCCTGTGCCATGGGCGGTATTCTCGATGAGCGAAGGATACAGATGCTCAACTGCAGCATTGTCGCTGGCGCGGCCAATAACCAGCTGGCAGACGAGAGGGCAGGCTACCTCCTGCACCAGAAGGGAATTTTGTACGTGCCGGATTACATAGTGAACTCAGGTGGACTGATCCAAGTTGCAGATGAAATGCATGGGTTTGACAGGGAACGTGCCATGAGGAAGACAGAAGGTTTATATGAGCTGCTTCAGAGGTGTTTTGCCCTGGCCGATGAGATGGGCATTCCTCCCTTTGAGGCGGCAGACCGCCTGGTGCGGGAACGGATTGAGAATCTGGCTGGAGTCGGCCGCATCTATCTGCCCCCGCTTACCACGAGAAGGGATGATGCTTCGTGAGGATCTTTGAGCGGATGCGAGACATGGAGCACGAGCAGCTGGTTTTCTGTTATGACGAGGTCTCTGGGTTAAGGGCAATCGTGGCCATCCACGATACCACCCTTGGACCCGCCCTGGGTGGAACCCGGATGTGGAACTATGACTCAGAGGAAGATGCCATCGAAGATGCCCTGCGTCTGTCCCGGGGGATGACCTACAAGAGCTCTGCGATGGGGCTCAATCTTGGTGGGGGCAAGGCGGTTATCATTGGTGATTCCAGAAAGGACAAGACGGAGGAATTGTGGCGGGCCTATGGACGCTTCGTCCAATCCCTGGGAGGTCGGTACATAACGGCAGAGGATGTGGGAACCACTCCCGATGATATGGCTTTTGTTTCGGCTGAAACAGATTATGTGGCGGGACTTCTGCACAAGTCCGGAGATCCCTCGCCCATCACGGCTTACGGAACGTACAGGGGCATCAAGGCATCCCTGGAGTACCTGACAGGCTCCGATGATCTGGCCGGCAGAACGATTGCTGTGCAGGGTATCGGAAGCGTAGGCTATGTCCTGTGCGAGTACTTGCACGAAGAAGGGGCCCATCTGCTGGTCTCGGACCTTTACCAGGATGCCCTCGACGGGGCCGTCGAGGCGTTCGGCGCTGAGATTGTCGATCCCGATCGTATCCACGCCTGTGAGTGCGATGTGTTTTCACCCTGTGCCCTGGGAGCCGTGATCAACGATGTCACGCTTCCTGAACTCGGCTGCCGAATCCTCGCGGGGGCAGCGAACAACCAGCTATCCGAGGATTCCCTGGCCCAGGCGTTGCGCGATAGGGGAATCCTGTATGCGCCGGACTTCGTGATCAACGGCGGTGGCGTGATCAATGTCGCCCATGAGTTTCACCCCGGCGGCTATAACCGGGAGCTGGCGCTGCGCCAGGTGGACCGCATCGGTGACTATCTGAAGCAGATATTCACCACCAGCGACCAGGAGGATATCCCCACCCGCGTTGCAGCGGATCGGATGGCCGAGGCGCGAATCGAGCGGATTGCGAAGGTGCACCGGATTCGGGTGTGAGGAAGAGCTGATTGCAACCCATGACTGCAGCACTGTGCCTGTCCCCGGTTGGCGGCGCTGGGCGTGGTTCGTTGCGCGCGATGTGGGACATGCTGTCCTGGGTGTCCCTGGGCTGTCTACTGTGGATTGAGAGCCCTGTGAAGAGGATCTGTCGTACGGTGCTTTCATAGAGCACGCCGCCGTCCCGATTTTAGGGCAAAGGAGGAGTGCAGATGGCCAAGAGTAAAAAGAGATGGGTCTTTGACTCCGAACGATGCAAAGGCTGCAGGCTCTGCATTGAAGCGTGTCCCGAAAAGATCCTGGAATCATCTGATCGGACCAATCGCGCAGGATATCCGACCGTGGAGATCACGGGGCAAGAGGAATGCATATCCTGTGGTTTTTGCGCTCTCATGTGTCCCGATGTTGCCATTGAAGTGTTCAGACCTGAGCGAAGAAGGGACAACGAGGACGGGAGGGACAAGACGTGAACGATCTGCAACTGTTCAAGGGGAACGAAGCGGCGGCGGAGGCAGCGATACGGGCTGGCTGCAGGCATTTCTTCGGGTACCCGATCACACCTCAGAATGAGCTGCCCGAGTACCTGTCATGGAGACTGCCTGAAGTTGGCGGGGTGTTTCTGCAGGCTGAGAGTGAAATTGCCGCCATCAACATGGTTTATGGCGCAGCCGGAGCCGGGGCCAGGACCATGACGTCTTCTTCCAGTCCAGGCATCAGCCTGAAACAGGAGGGCATATCCTACATTGCTGCTGCCGAACTCCCGTGTGTCATCGTGAATATGGTCCGGGCTGGACCAGGCCTTGGCGGAATACAACCCGCGCAGTCCGACTACTTCCAGGCAACCCGTGGAGGGGGTCACGGGGACTACCGGACGGTGGTTCTGGGCCCCGGAGGCCTTCAGGAGATGGTGGATCTGACCTTCGAAGCCTTCGACATCGCAGACCGTTACCGCAACCCCGTGATGGTGTTGGGCGATGGCGTGATGGGGCAGATGATGGAGCCTGTCCGGCTGCCGCCCATGGTCAACGTCGAGGATCTTCCGGAGAAAGAATGGGCTGCGAAGGGGAGGCGTGGGCGAAGAGAGCGCAACCTGATCAAATCCCTGTATCTCGACCCCGAGGTCCTGATGAAGCACAATCTGAAACTCGAGGAAAAGTATCGCGCGATCCGCGAGCAGGTAGTTCGCTGGGAGCAGGTGGATGCAGACGATGCGGAGTGGTTGTTTGTCGCCTACGGGACAACGGCCAGGATTGTTCGCAAGGCCATCGGTGACATGCGCAGAGA
>SKXF01000396.1 GCA_007128555.1 Clostridia bacterium
CGGCGGTCTCCCCTCCAGTTTGCCTCCGGTGGCCGCCGACGCGAGGGGTAGGGTTACCATCCCCCTGCCCCTGGCCGTGGAAGGCCTGTACCATGTCACGGCCACCGTCTCCTGGGCCGGTGAGACCGGCCGCGAGCTGCAGAGCCTGTCGTTCCTCGTCGACCGAACGGCGCCCTCGGCACCCGCCCACTTCATGGCCCTGGGCCAGGATGAACACACCATTCTCCTGACCTGGGACGGGGCAACGGATGATGCCAGTGGCGTGGCCGGGTACGTGCTGCTCCGGGACGGGGCCCTCCTGGCCGAGATGGGCCCGGAGGCCCGCCACTACCAGGACACGGGCCTGGTCACCGACCAGGACTACCTGTACACCCTCTTTGCCGTGGATGCGGCGGGTAACGAGGGAACACCCGCTGCGGTCCTGGGCAACACGTCCAGCGAGGGGGACACGGAGCCTCCCACGGCCCCCGGGAACCTCACCGCCCTGGTGGTGGGGAACCAGGTGACGCTGCGTTGGGATGCCTCGACCGACAACATCGGCGTGGCCGGATACACCGTGTACCGGCGCACTGACGAGAGCCTGTGGGTAGAAGTGGGTCAAGTCACGGAGGGTCTCAGCTACGTCGACCGGGGTCTCGAGTTCGATACCACCTACTATTACCGCGTTGAGGCCTACGATGCCAGCGGCAATGTCTCCGAGCCCAGCGAGGAACTGGAAGTGACCACGGGGGCCATGTACCTCACGGAGGTCAATGCCCACGTGGGTCGCAACCACCAGGGATTCGCCATCGATCACCTGCTGATCCTGGAAGCCTACGGCAGCGCCGGGGCCGTGGTGACGGCCCTCGTGGAACGGAGCCGTTGGGATGGCGTGCAGGGTCCGCTGGATGGGGATCCCGTTCCGGATACCATGGAGGTGCCCCTCGACGAGGGTCCCGACGGGTACTACCGGGCTACCCTAACCTTATCCCAGGACACGGTGTCCCTGGATGCCGTCACCCTCTTCCTCCTGGACTCCGAGGGCACCGTGGTTGCCCAGGAAAGCGCATTGGAAGAACCGGTGCTCATGGCCGGTACCGTCCAGGTGGATGTGACCCTGGACCAGGCGGCCTACGGAGACGACCAGGAGGCCTACGAGGCTGCCGTCGATCGGATCCGGGGTTTCCGGCTGGAGCTCTTCAGCCCGTCGGTGGGGCAGGCCCGCTCGGCTTCCCTCCTGGACGGCCCGGGGACGTACGAGCTGGAGGGCATGTCCCCTGCGGAGGACTACCGGGTCAGGCTACTGGACAGCAGGGGCCTGGTCCTGGAACAGAGAGTGGACGTTGAGATCCTGGCCGCCTGGGTCACACCAATGGTCTTCGAGGTGCCGGTGGCCGCCCGCCTGTTCGTTACCGTGGAGGATGATGGGGGCAATCCCCTCCCCAACCAGAGAGTCAACATCTTCGGACCTGCCGGCGGCTGGGTGGCCACCGTCCAGGCCGATGCCGAGGGCATCGCCCGGCGGGGAGCCCTGGCCTCCCTCATCGAGCATGGGGTGGCTGCGGAGGAATACACCCTTCGGGACGCCGGTTTTGGCCACCAGAACACGCGGGCCTGGTACGAACCCTTCGAGGATGTTTCCGTGGTCCTCGAGCCCGGGGACAACTACGTGGTCATCACCGTGCAGAGGGTTCCCCTGGTGACCCTGGCGGGTCATGTCTACGATGAGGAGACGGGCGTGCCCCTGGAGGGTATCCGGGTAGAGGCCCATTACCTGCACCACGGGTACCGTGCGACCAGGACGGATGCCGATGGGTCCTTCGTTTTCGAGCAGGGGTTTCCCTCGGGGGTGGCCGTGAGTCTCCGGCTGGCCGATGGCCAGATCGAGTACCTTACCGCTTGGCTACACCTTTCGGCCGAGGAAGTGGGGCAACCCCAGTCAATCGATCTCAGGGCGCATCATTACGTGGACTTCCGTTTCGATCTCTGGGTGAACATGATCGGCAATGAGGGGGACTACTATCCCCTCAATGATCCCCGCAATGGGGGCGTCTACCTACCCGGGATCCCTACCCTGCAACCGGGAGAACTGATCACGGCCGCCAATGCGGATGTCAGGGTGAAACTGGTCAACGGCCAGGACTTCGCCCCAGCGGAGGGCGTCACGTTGAGGGAGTTCCCCTACCTGCGGGCCTACGGGGTCGAGCCCGGGGACCCAGTAGAGGTGACGGTGGATGCCCGGTCCCACGGTTTCCACAGCTCGACTCGTTCCTACACCACCTCGGAGGGTGGTGGGGTCAACAATGTACGGGTGAACCTGGTGGAGATGAGCCGGATCGATGTGACCCTGACGGACCCCGGCGCGTTGGATTGTTCCGGCCATCCTCGCAGCGCCGTTCTCTTTGACATGGATGGCCCCGTGCCCCAGTACGTCGGGGGCTGGACCGCCTATGAACCGAACCTGTCCATCCATGTCGACGAGGGAAAGACCTACGCCCTGGTTCTCTTCTGGGGCGTGGCTCACCCGGGATCCTTCGCGGGATGGGAATACCAGGTCTTCCAGTACTGGGAGGATAACCCCGACGATAACTTCGTCATCGTGCGAGACATCGAGGTGGGAGCCCAGCGGCAGGTCATTACCATCAACGAGACGGTGCCCACGGAGTACCGGATGTTCCTCAACCGGTTCTACAACGACGTTCATTTTACCGGTTACCACAGCACGCCCTTTGGCGGTATGCGGATGCGCCTCACGGCCACCTTCAGCCACATGTACGATGTCCTTTTCCAATCGATGGAGTACCCCCCGGAGTTGAGCGACGTCACCGTGCACGTGACGCTGCCCCACGGTGTGGAGCACTACCCCTCTTCCTTTGAAAGACCCGGGTACGAGGTGTCCACGGACGCGGAGGGGCGCGTGGTGGTGTCCCATTCCTCTCCCACCTTCAGTCGCCTGTTCAACATGCGAAGCGTTGACCTGATGGTGGTGGGGGTCACGGTCCCGGATCCCGTGGCGATGTTGTCTCTTTATGCCTGGATTCCCGAGGAGTTGTACGACGACGATCTGTACCTGGAGATCTGGGCGGAGTACCGCCTGGACGGGGAACCCTACGTGGAGTTCATCCGCAGGGATATCGAGCTGGTCACGCGGCACGTACATCTAGAGGCTCCAACAGACCTTGATGCTGCGGGCCTCGTGTTCCTGGAGGACCTTGACGAGGACCACCCCGGCGGGGGCGCCGTACCCATCACCGTGGGAATACCAGGGATTCTCGGCGCCGAAGATCTCAAGGTCGTGAACATCTACGATGGAGACCGCCTGGTGAAGTCCGTTCCGTTCCACGCCGATTGGGCCACTACGTTCTGGTATGAGATCTGGGCCATGCGTCGAAACGTGGACCTGGAGGTCCATCTATCTCGCCGGGGGCGGCCCTCCACCCACCACCTGGTGGCGGAGGTGGAGTACCGGTTTGCGGACGGTTCCACCCTGAGCCTGTGGAGTCCCATTCGGAGTATCGAGGTGGGGGAGGGCCCGGTCCAGGTGCTATACATCGACATGCACCATCATAACGAGGATCTGAGTGCCCACAAAAGGTATGTTCTCGGTGACTCAGGCCTCGAGCTGGAGAGCAGCAACCGAGCGTTCCTGGACTGGAACAACCTCAATATCTTCAGCTTCGAAGTGGGGTTTTCGAACAATCACCTGGTGGAGGACGTCCTCATCCTGTGCGAAAGCAGGGGTCCCAACACCACCCTGGCCCTGGAGTACGACCCGGGGCGGGATGCCTTCTATGGCAGGGGTGCCCTGGGAGACTTCATGAACCCTCCGGGGGACTTCAGCATCAGCTGGGAGCTGAAGCCCTATGGCGATGATAACCCGTACCCCGAACTGGGGCCGGACGATATCGATGCGAGCCTGTTCTACTGGAACATGCCTCCCAACATGCGTCACGGCACCTTCACCAGGGAGGAACGGGATCCGGACGACGAGGGCGGGCATTACTTCGATAACTTCGTCTCCGGGGA
>SKXF01000348.1 GCA_007128555.1 Clostridia bacterium
GACGCTGGTCCTACACGTGGGGATCATCGGTCTCACCCTGCTCATAGCCGTTGTTAGCGGAAAGGGGTACCAGCGCGAAGATGAGTAAGCGAATAAGCATCTTGACCGTCACGCTGCTGCTCTCTGTCACCCTTCTGGCCGGTTGCTGGAATCGGAAGGAAACGGCTGAAATGGCCATCGCCGGCGCCATCGCCATGGACCGGCTGGAGGAGGGCAAGATCTTCATGTCTGTCGAAATACTCAATCCCCTGGCGCTAACAGCAGGCGTCGGTGGAGCGGCGGATGAAGAGGCGGTGGCCTGGGTCCTGCGTGAAGAGTCTGCCAGCATCTCCAACGCATTGGCCAACCTGGCCCGCCGATCACCAAGACGGATCTTCGTGGGCCAGGTCAGCAATGTTGTTTTCGGACAGAACCTGGCACGAGCAGGGATCGGGCCATACCTGGACTACTTCGCCCGCCAGGGTCAGATAAGAAGAACCGTGCTCATTAACGTCTGCGACAGCGCCAGTGGACTTCTCCAGCGACCCTTCATGGAAGCAGTGCCATCGCTGAGTCTCGATGGCCTCTCCCTCTCCGCACCGACATCAGGAAGGACCACCTCCATCAACCTCAACGAATTTCTCCTGAAGCTGGCCGAACCTGGGATCGAACCCATAGCAATGCACACGGCCGGTCGAGAAACCGAAGACCTGATCATCAAGAAAGTGGGGGCAGAGGTAGAGCAGGATCGACCGAGTGTCATGCGCCAGCAGCCCCTGGACAGCGACGAGAACATCCCTGGAGCGCTGCCGCCCGACTCGCCTGTTCTCGATCCCCTCCGGCAGGGGGGCACGTCTGAGCCCATGCCCGGTATGACCATACTCCTGGGGATAGCCGTCTTCCGGGGTGACCAGCTCAGGGGCTTTCTCGACGGCCTGGATGCCCGGGGCTACCTCTGGGCAGTGGGGCGTCTTTCAGAGGGCCCGGTAGAGCTGTCAAGACCTCTTGAACAGCAAGGTGTCGTTGTCTTTCAGATCATCCGGGTCGATTCCTCGATCAAACCCCATATTGAGGGCGAGCAGATTACGATGAAGATTGAAATCAAGGCGGATTTCCAGGTGGTTGAAGTCACCGCCCACGATGTCCTCCTGGGCGATCCCGAGACAGTGAGAGAACTCGCAGAAAACCTGGGCAGGATGATTGAGGAAGAGATCCGGCACAGCCTGGACATCGTACAGAAGGCCTTCCAATCTGACATCTACGGTTTTGGCCAGGCTCTGTATCGCAAGGCACCAAAGCTATGGCAGCAGGTGGAAGAGGATTGGAACGAAGAGATGTTCCCCGACCTACCGGTGGAAATAGACGTGACGGCCCGGATCCGTGAACCCGGCCTCATCATGCGCGACCCCGGGCACTGAGTCACCCTTTAACGATGGCACTCGGACAGAAGCACAGATCGCAGAGGGAGGGTCTTCATCCGAAGGACAGTCCGCGTGATGCGGCCTCCATGATGCCATAGTAGCCGGCACATGCCAGCACGAGCTGTTCAACCTCGATATACTCATCGACAACGTGGGCCAGGGTCTCGGGTGAGGGCCCAAACCCTATGGTGGGTATGCCGGCCTCGCCGGCATAGTGGCTGCCATTGGTGCAGAAGGAATACCTTGAGACCTCCGGGCACAGCCCGATCCCAGACAGGGCCTTCCGTGCGAGTCCTACCAGCTCGTGATCCTCGTCTGTCACCCAGGCGGGGAAAAACCTTTTCGCGGAAAGGATCTCTCCTGTCCAGCACCGGGCAGAGTCCTCCCTGCAGCGGGCCCTGGCGTTGAGGTTCGCGACACCTTCCTTCACCCGGTCCATGGCGCCGTTGACTCCTGCGAGAACAGATGCCTCGGTCTCGCCCGGAAGAAGGCGCCGATCGTATGTGACGGTGCAATGCTCGGGCACAACCGAGGCGCCGGGGTGGGGATGCGAGATGATATCGGTGAGTTCCATGATCCCGGACCCCAGGAAAGCGTGATCCGCCGGCTGGATCCCGCGCAGCTCACGGGCCAGGGTGAACATGTCATAGACGGCATTGTGCCCAACCTCCGGGCTGGAGGAATGGGCACTTGTACCGAAGGTCTCGACCTGGATCTCTGCCCGCCCCCGCTGACCCCGGTTGATGTCCAGGTTCGAAGCCTCGCCGATGATCACCCAGTCCGGCTTCACGGCCCGGCTCACCTCGCGAGCCGCAACGCCCTCGAAGCACTCCTCGTGCACCGTGCAGGACACGTAAATCTCACCGGAAAACTCGCTCCCGCGGTCCTCGGCCAGGTAGGCAGCAGCCATGATCATAGCTGCCGCCGCCCCCTTCATGTCCGAGGATCCTCGCCCATAGATTCTGCCTGAGGAGATCTCGGCACAATAGGGATCGCGGGTCCACCTGGCCTGATCAGCAACACCAACGGTGTCCATGTGACTGTCGAAAAGGATCCTCCTGCCCGGCCTGCTCCCGCGGATGCAACCCCACACGTTGCCCAGCCTGTCCATGACCACCTCGTCGTATCCCAGGGCTTCCATGGTATCCCGCACAAACCGAACGGCCTCCTCTTCCTCTCCGGACGGACTGGGAATAGACACCAGGCGGCGGCAAAGGTCGATGACCTCGCCCCTTCTCGTTTGGCTGAGCAGCATGATGCAACCCCCTATTCGATGATCTCCCAGCCGGGAGAGTACTTCGCCAGCTCCCGCGTGGTGCGTTCATCCAGGGAATGATCCCTGTCCGGGATAGCCACCTCTTCTGTGACCCCAAAGAGCGGCGAGGTGTAGTATTTCTGCCCCGTGTCAAAGAGCATGGTGGCTACAGAGCCCGCGTCGGGATGCCTGCGCAGGATCTTCCTGGCCGCCGACACATTGCATCCGGTGGAGATCCCCACGACCAGGCCCTGCTTCAGACACAGTTCACGGGCCTCCTCCACGGCCTCCGCGGAGCTTACGGTGACCACACCATCGATCAGGCTCAGGTCAAGATTCCCGGGAATGAACCCATCCCCAATCCCCTGGATGTCGTGACTGCCCCACTCACCCCTGGAGAGAGCCGGGCACTCCGAGGGCTCAACCGCGTAGATTTTCACGTTCGGATTCTGCTCCCTGAGGTACCTTCCGATCCCCGTCAGAATGCCCCCGGAACCCACTGCTGCAACGAAGACATCAACCTCTCCGCCGCTCTGGCGCCACAGCTCGGGAGCCGTTCCCTCGTAGTGGGCCAGGGGGTTCTCGGGGTTATCAAACTGCGCCGGGTACCAGTAGTCGTCGGGATTCTGGGCAACGATCTCTTCAACCCGCTGCAGAGCCAGGTCCTGATCACTCTCTGCGCCGGGAGTGAGGATCAACTCTGCCCCCAGGGCCCGTATCAACTTCTTCCTCTCCTCGGACATGCCCTCTGGCATGACCACCACGACGGGGTATCCCCTGAGACTCCCCACCATGGCGCAAGCGGCACCGGCATTGCCGGTGGAGCCCTCTATGATGGTCATGCCGGGACGCAGCTTGCCCTGCCTCTCAGCCTGTTCGATCATCCGAAGGTAGATCCGATCCTTGTGACTGCCTGTGGGGTTGACGTACTCCACCTTGGCGAGAATCTCGGATTCATCAACCTTCACCTTGACCAGGGGCGTGTTACCGATCAACCCCAACGCATCAGCTGCCCATCCTGTCTGCACTCAACTCACCTCCTGTGGTGTTTATCACACATCCGTACCGGGTTCATCCCGTGCCACCGGGTCAATACGGGAAGTTTCGAACGAGGACAATGGGTGTTCCCGCATCGGCCGAACCCGCCGCAAGATCCGCCAGCGTACCGAGAATCGCGGTCACACTCCTGGGCGTTGTGCCCAGGCTCTCCTGGCTGACAACATCATCGCCCCTTGCGAGGATCTCGCGAATCTCCTCCCGGGAGTGTCCACCCCTGAACAGGGTCTCCACCTGCAGTTTGAGCTTGGTCCCCCCCCGCAACGTGGCCTGGCGC
>SKXF01000305.1 GCA_007128555.1 Clostridia bacterium
CAAGACAAACAACGTTTATCGGCCTACTAGCAGCGCTCGCCATCATGGGAGGACTGGCCCTCTATTCTGTCGGTCGATGGTTCCCCATTCCAGGAAGCAAGTTCGTGGTCATGGCTCCTTATCTGGGGTTGATCATGTTCATGGCTCTCCTGCGGCTCGAATCGCCCTGGGCCATGACCCAGGTCAGCACAGGGCTGGCGGTATTGGTCGGCGCGATCAGTCCCTTGATGAGTGTCGCCGTCTTCACATCTGGGCTCTGTTCAGATCTCACCGGCCGGCTGCTCCCAGTACATGGCCGATCCAAGATGCACCTCTGCATCAGAGCAGCGCTGTTTCCCATGTACAGTGTCGTAATGGCCCTCGTGGTCACCAACTACCTCACTCGTGATGCTCTGTTCGGCGTGATCGGCCCCATTCCACTGGTCCTCGGAGCGCTACTGAACTACCTCCTCGGCCTGGGCGGAGGGCTTATCGGCATAAAGATCTCGGACCGGATCATGGTACGTGACGTGACCGCTGAAACGAAGTGCGGACGCCAGGCGGGGGGAGAACCTCGAGCATCACCTTGATGATAGCGAACAACCTGAGGACACCCTTTCCTGCACCGCTGATCGGCAGATCGGTTGCACTGCACCCGATGTTCAGTAACGTCAGAGGGGCAGGTGGTGACCTCTTCCTCCCCGGTCACCTCACACGACGGGATCCTCCACTGCAGCCACCCGGCAGGTATTGTAAAACCCCTGCCGATCCATCTCAAGTTGCGTCTCGCCGAGGTCACAGCTGTGACGTCGGAAAACGTCTCGCAAGATTCACTCGCGCTCTCGTTGCACACCTCCAGAACCTTGTTTGTTGCAATCGGTTCCATGCTCGAGACGTCCCCCCGCCACCGGATGCCTCATGGAGGCAGCGGTAAGACAACGCGTCGGTCTTCGTCCACAAAACGCGTGGAGGATCACGGGTGGGGCAAAACGACCATTCCGCGGTCTCTTTGCATACCCAGATGATTCCAGGGCCGGTCAGGCAAACACATTGAGTATAACCTCAGCCATACAATACCAGTGAAGGCAGGAATGCCCTCGGTGCCCTGGGATGGAGTTTCGCATTGTCGCTCAAGCTACCGGCAGGCCGAGATATTGCCGTTAGGGCGCACGATCCAATCCGCATGAGGAGGTGGGGCAATGATCATTGCTTTGTGGATAACGGGTGTAGCCGACCTTGTTCTGACTGCATGGGGCCTGCAGCTGGGCGTGATCGAGGAAGCAAATCCCATCATGGCGTGGCTGTTCGGCATATCAATCCCTGGTGCGTTGCTCCTGGCCGTGGTAATTATGACGGCAGCTCTCCTGTGTCTGCACGTAGCGCGCAATCGCGTTACGTGGGTGGACTTTGCTCTACGCGGTCTACTTGCCATCCGTTTCTCGGTGCTCGCCCTGCACATGATATGGATCGTCGATCAGGGACTCCCTTCGTAGGACAAGATCTCATCACACCATGATAGACCCATCCGGGTGATCCTCAGTGCTCACAGGGTCTGGTCTAATCAAGCCTTGCACTCCAATACCCTACCACCAGAGACAACTGCACTGAAAGTAATGGGCATGTGCAGAAAGAAAACCTACCCAGAGAGGGAACTTTCCACCATCTCGTTCGTCCAAGTGTCGGATGGGTAGCAATAACGGGCGTTGATGGCGACACGGGAGGTATCGGAGATGGCACTGATGGAAATTCAGAACGTGTCACGAATCTACTCAAGTGGCAAACGCAGCGTGACGGCGCTGAGGGACGTTAGCTTCGACGTGGCGAGCGGAGAATTCCTCTCCATCATGGGAGCATCGGGGTCGGGAAAATCCACCCTGCTTAATGTTCTTGGATGCCTGGACCGTCCCACCCGGGGTCGTTACTCGCTGGCAGGAAGAGACGTCTCCAGGCTCAGCACAAAGCACCTGGCAGATATACGCGGAGGCATGATCGGTTTCGTATTTCAAACCTTCAATCTCATATCCGGACTGACAGCTCGCAGCAATGTTGAGGTTCCCCTGATGTACCGAGGATACCCAGGCGCCCAGCGCAGACGCATGGCGACAGCCGTCCTGGAAGATGTGGGCATTGCAGACCGGGCCGATCACCGTCCCAACGAACTCTCGGGTGGCGAGCAACAACGCGTGGCCGTAGCAAGAGCCCTGGTGACCCGTCCACTCCTGATCCTGGCCGACGAACCCACCGGGAATCTTGATTCAAAATCCAGTGCCGCGATCATGAGCTTGTTCGAGAGGATTAATGCTGAAATGGGTGTCACGGTCATTCAGGTCACCCATGATCAGGCCATGGCCAGGTTCAGCAGCCGGGTGATGGTGATCCGTGACGGGGAAATCGTCCAAGACGGCCCCCTGCAGAAACAAGCAACCTGAGACCAATGCCGATGATGCGACAGAGGGCACCGAAATTGAAGAAGGGGGAGAGTAGGTAATGTGGAAACGACTCCTCGCAACCCTGGTTGTGATCCTAATGGTACTTGGTGGCGGATACTATGTTTACCAGGTATTGCTGCCAGATGACGCCCAGGCTCGCGGGCCTGTGTATGCAACCGTCCCAGTTATCCGCGATGATCTCCGGGTGACCATCGAGGGATTTGGTAAGTTGAACCCCATTTTCTCAAGCAGCATCCAGACGGAGACGGGAGGGTTCCTCGAAAGCCTGACCATCCAGCAGGGCGATACCGTCTACGAGGGTCAAATCGTGGGGAGCATTCGAAACGAGGATCTGGCCACCGAGATCCGAACGCTCGAACTGGAGGTTGAGAGGACGATGACAACCCTGGCTTCCGTACTGGGCATACCCAGGGATCAGGTCCTATTGGCGGATCCAAACAGGGGAATCAGCCTTGTGGCACCGATCGATGGGCGGGTGGTCGATCTCAACATCGAGGAAAACCAGCAGATCGAACGGGGTGCCCTGGTAGCCCGAATCGTCGATGATTCAAGGGTGAGAATCGTGGCCGAGTTCACTCCGTCCCAATTCACCCACGTCAGCAACCAAATGGAAGTCGAACTCCGGCTGTACGATTTCGCAGACACGGTTTCTGCAACGGTGGTGGATGCAAATCCGATAAGAATACCTCGCGGAACCCACTACGTACACACAGTGACCATCGAGGCAGAGAATCCAGGGCTCCTCCGGCCTGGCCAACAGCTGGACGTGATGATTCCCGGCAGTGTCACGGTGGCATCTGCGATAGATAGTTTCTATGATGAAACCGTCGTGTGGTCATCAGCGGCCGGTACCATCGCAAACATCGCCGTCCGTGAGTGGCAGCAAGTTGAAGCCGGCGACGTACTGGGGGATATTGGAGGGATGGACACCAGGAAGTTCATCTACGATGAGCAAATCAAGATTCAAGACCTGCAGGAGCAGATGAACCAGAAGCGTCACCTGCTCGACAGGGCAATCATACGTGCCCCCATAGATGGTGTTGTGGCTTATGCTATGCGCGAATCCGGCTACCAGCTGCAACCGGGGCAGCACATCGCCAGCATCATCGACAACAGCAGGATGGCGCTGAACATACAGGTTGATGAGATTGACATCATCCACATCGAGGAGGGGATGGAAGCCGCTGTCACCGTTGAAGCCTTCCCGGGACAGGTGTTCCCCGCCCGGGTTCTCCGTGTGGACTTCATGGGACATGATGAACAGGGAATCACGGTGTACGGGGTCTACCTGGAGGTTGAACAGACCAGGACCGTTCAACCTGGAATGAGTGCGAATGTCTCCATCTATGTCGCTGACACGACCGATGCGCTCCTGGTGCCCATCGAAGCGATCTACGACGTGGAAGGAACAGCGATGGTTGACGTATTCGTCGAGGATCAACCTGAGCCCCGGGCCATCACGCTGGGCCTGATAGGATCCCGCTATGCTGAAGTCTTTGAAGGCATCGATGAAGGTGAGATTGTTGTGACCGGTAGTTCGGGAGATCTTCTGAGAAGCG
>SKXF01000363.1 GCA_007128555.1 Clostridia bacterium
CCATCGAGTACACATTTTGCTGAGCAAGATTATGTATGGTGCGGTAGCGATCTCGGGAGTAGAGAATGCGGGGGTTAACATCAAGCCCCCTCTTTTTCCCAAATTCCACGGCCGACCTGAGCATATCCTGCAAGACTTCTCGTCGTTCCGCCAAAAGCTCCCGGCGCTGCTCGGCCACATCAAGGGGCACCTGGCGCGGTATCTCCATGATGTGAACGGGTGCGATCTCCCCCCCGTGTGGAGCGGCCTTCAGCGTATTAGCGGCAATGGTTAGAAGGGCCTTTTCATGCTTAGGGTTAGCCATGAGCGTGAGAATGCGCTCGTAGCCAGCTGCGTGGGAGCTCATTTCCCTCAGCGGCAGCGCTACTGGATGACCATGAGGTACCTCCCTAAAAGTACCTTCCGCGACTGCAGGCCGCTGGCGGAAGCCCGCAATAGCACCTTGAAGATCTGTCCTCCGCATAGCCCAGAAGGCGTACCAGGCGATACTGATACCTATCAATATGAGGGCACTCATCTGAGCAAATATTCCAGCTCGGAAGATGATCAGAAAAGATGCCAATGCCCCAATGATGTGTAAGAACGGGTATCCTGGTGAACGATACGACGGCTGATATTCCTCCGGTCTCATTCGTCTCATGACGATAACGGCCACGTTCATGAGACCATAGTTGAGAAGCATCAACACGCTGGCCGAACTGGATAGTGCTTCGACCTCACCAACTATGATCATCACGATGGTCAAGATACCAGTCATCACTATACATCTGGTGGGTGTCAGATAACGGGGATGTACTACGTTCAGCCATCCAGGTAGGATATTGTCCCGCCCTAGAGCGAAGTTGATGCGAGATGAAGCCAATATGCTTGCATTGGCAGACGAGGCCGTGGCCAACAGAGCAGCCGCCATCATAGCCACCATGCCAAAAGCGCCGGCAAAGCGCCCAGCTGATTGGACCAGTGGGGCATCTAGGTCTGGAATTTCCGTGTGGTGTATGTGACCCATGGAGACCAGAAGCACCAGCACATAGATGACAGTCACGACTGCCACCGAGCCAATAATCGCAGCAGGCAAGTTACGGGCAGGATCCTTGATCTCTTCCGCCACGCTAGCAATCTGCGCAAAACCCACAAAGGAGACAAAAACCAACGCAGTTGTTGGAAGGAGGTTGACCCCTCCGTAAGGAACGAATGGCGTCAGACCAGAAACATCGAGTTTGAGGGAACCCCACACCACAAAACCCAACAGGATCGCCACAAGAACAATGACGGTCGCGTTCTGCATCAATCCTGTTTCCTTTACACCTACATAGTTGATGTATGTAAAGAAGACACCGGCAAGTAAAGCTAGCATGGTCGCGTCTCCGGGCACCAAGAGAGCAAGGTATTCGCCAAACCCTTTGAGATAGAAGGCAACAGCAAACGTAAGACTCAACCATACGGAAAGGCCAGATAGGGTGCCGATCAAGGGGCCGAAACACCTGGAGATGAAGAAGTAAGCACCGCCACTCTTTGGCATTCCTGTGGCCAATTCAGCAGTACTTGCAGCAGTAATAAGGCAGATAGCCCCAGCCAGAACGTAAGCGAGTACCGCTCCGGGTCCCATTGCACCTATCGCAAAACGAGGCAGGACGAATATTCCTGCCCCGATCATGGTGCCTATGCCAATGGCCAGAGCCTCCGTCAACCCCAAGTCTCTGGCGAGCTCACCCGATTGCAGAGAATTGCTCTTCATTAATGACCCTCTCCTCCTAATCGAGCCATGAAACCCGACTAAGGCTACCCCCACCAGAAGCTCTGATCAGCAACTGCCACCAAAACTTGAAGGTGCATTACAATACTGGCCAAGCCACGAGCTTTGCCTGGCCAGCGAAACACACCTTCCATACAGTTTCCCATACACCATACAGATCTGTCTAGGCGGCACATAACCGAGCCATTTGCGCTGTGCCCGTTGCGGCTGGTATCTCGAGTAAGACCCGGTCTTTCCAACGACGTTGTCCGAGGAGTTGGAATCGGTCCGCGTCCTTGATCGCGGCAATCCTCGATCACGCACTTACAACATCCTGGCCTGTATGGAACAGAACACATCAGGCTGAAGTGCCATCTCTACCTGCGCCACCCGCTTCCTGGTAGCACACCTCTAATCCTTCGGCATGTACGACATGTGACAGATTTGACTTAGCGACCCCCACCCCCGGGGCATTGGTGGCCATCACCCATCACCAACGGCTCGCGATTATCCAGAAACTCGTCCTGATTGCGCATGCATTCCTCTTCACCCAGGCTGGCATGATAACGGGTCACGTCTAAGCCGTGTCTGCGCTGCAGTGAGCGGTGACCATCTTTCACTGGCCTACAGGTGCTGCAGTAGATCAGGCCGTTTTTCGCCTTCAAGCTCACGAAGGAGACTCTTCAGAGCCTGTTCCCTGTTCGTGGTCTTCTGCACTGAAAAATGCAAGTTAGGGTGGTCGAACCTGATCTTCACCTCCGCTGGGTTCCTGAAGCCTAGTAGCCGGTAAGAATGTCCTTTCACCTCTGGAGTAGCGGGGCCATGAAGCCCATCGGTGGCCTCTGGTCGAGCGTTGTTGGAGCTCCCGGATGCGGCAATATCTGGCACGAAGAGATTGTGCCCCCACTGTGATATAAATGGGCCTCCTCCACGTCGATCACCGACAGGCTCATGTGCGATACTAACCATGCGCAATCCTGGGTGCTCAAACGCGCTGGGGAATGCATAGGATGCAGTAGTCTCCTGGCAAGCTGCATTGCATAGCATCTGCCGAAGTCGCGCTAGAACGGCGCCTTCTCTGATAATGGCAGGGATGTAGAAACAAACAGCCTATCCTGCACCGGTTGTTACCTTCCAGCAAGCAACCGAACTTAGATGTCTATCCATGGTCAGGTTGTCTCTCCGATTCGGATCCGGCATCTCGGTTCTTCCTAGGTAGCCGCGCCGACTACCTCAAGTTCCGGCCCTGGTGGGGGGAGAACCTTCCATTGTGGTCAGTGATCTACTCGTAAGATGTTGGGTCTGTTGCATTTACGGAACATAGGTCCGTCGGGTGAGAAGGACGGTGGGGCCCCCTTCCACCCCACCGGCCAGCACGAAGCACCAGGATCGAGGCGCTATCCCTACCCATCGTGGGTGATCGGGAAGGTATCCGGGGGTACGTTCTCGTATTCCAGATCCCTCAGATCCGCGAATCCTATGCCCGGCGCATTGATCGGGTAATCCACCTTGGCCACGCTATCCCAGAACGCCCTGTGATGGACGCGGTCCTTGAGCACGATGATATCAAGGCTATCAACGTCGATGCCCACCGAAGTCAGTCCCGCACTATCGTTTGAACCCCTCATCCGCTCCGATATCACCAGCTGGCGATTGTCCCCAAGATCAAGACGGGCGACAAATCCGTCCTGCACGGTAGACCCTTTACCCATTGGGCCGATCAATTTATAGCGCGGCCGTCCCATAAACGCTATAGTACCCGTCACCTCTACAGGGTCGCCAGAGGTCTCGTTGTACCAGCCTCCGACTCTCAGCGTGACGGTGTCTCCGACCGAGGCACCTTCCTCCAGGTTCTGAGCCGCCGCCGGATCAGCTATTCCGGGGATCGCCCAGTTCGAAGCTCCCTGTCGCAGCAACCCTCTGAGCACATGGGACGTATCCCCGATACGGTCGGCACCGTCGGCTATGACCACTGGCTTTTCACCCCTGGCAACCAGGTCCATCACCTCTGCCACTGCCTCCCGTGGCTTGGGCAGGTCGCGGGCCAAGGAGTGTCGCAGGGTCCAGGCGAGTTCCGATACGTCTTGAGCTGCCCTGGAAGCCAGTTCCTCATCACCATCTGCCACAGCCCAGACCGACATTCCTATGTCCGGAACGTCGGCATAAGCATATCCCGGCGCCACGGCCAGATACAGGAGATCTTCCTCACGCTCCTCCCATTCCCGGCAGCGTTCAAGAAGATCCTTCA
>SKXF01000095.1 GCA_007128555.1 Clostridia bacterium
ACACCCGTTTAGACCCGTTCTTCACTCCGCAACCAGCAGCACCAGGACCTCTCGCGCCTCATAGGGAAGTAGCACATCACCCGGCGATAGAGACCCCACCTCCCGCCACCGGCCTTCACCGTCGTAGATCACCGGATCCAGGGTCACCATGTATCCCGGCGCCCCTCCCGGGTTGTCCACCCTCAGGGTCAGGCAGTGCTCCCCGGCATTCAGGGAGACGACAACCACCCGATCGTCGGCAAGCCCGTCACCGTCCAGATCGACCACCCCCTCGGCCGCCGGGGCGACATCCACCACCACACCCTCCTCATCGATGCTCAAAAGGACCAGCCGCGACATCACGCCGCCTTCTGAGCCCATCACCGCAGCCAGATCTCCGACGCTGACAACCGTCGCGAAGGTGAGCCGCGTCCCCCGGTAGTCCACCTCGATGAGCCTCTCCTCCAGGGTCTCGACAAACTCCATCAGCATCACCGGATCCCCGCTCCCAATCCGCCGTCCCTCGACCAGGTAGATCCCTCGTCCCCTCTGATCCAGGGCCAGCGTCAGAATCGACCGCTCCAGGACCTCAGCGGTCTCACCGAGAAACAGTCCTTCTGCTATCTCAATCTCCCGACCGCCGATCTCAACATAATAGGTGACGCCCTCTCTGGTATGCCTCGCCCGGTGTCCTCCGAGTACCCCGGAGACCCGCTCCCGGATCACCTCGATACAGTGGACCTCAAAGCCCCACCCCCCCACCGTGGCAATCCGGATCAGGTCGCCCTCCTCGATACCAGCCGGAGAATCGACGTCACCGCAGACCGATGGCGGAGCACTCTCATCAAGATGCAGACACTCCTCCACCTGCCCGCCCGATGGATCGCGGTACAGATAGGTCAACTCCAGGCCCTCTCCCCGCACGTCGGTCACAGCCGCAACCCTCACATCCCAGTACTCGACGACCACCCGACCGCGGCCCTCCCCATCCAGGTGAACCTACGCCTCCGCTCCCTGGGAGATCCACATCTCCAGCTGGCTCCCCAGGAACTCATCGTCGGGGGCCATGAAGGGCATCCCGTTGCACTCCCACATCACAGCACCGGAGACCCCCAGGTCCAGGAAGATCCACTCGCCATCGATCTTCAGCCTCTCCCTGGCCAGGTCATAGTCCTCCAGGGGGCCCCGGTGGGAGCAGATTTCAGAGCCCGCCTCCACGTACCCGACCCTCCCCTCCGGATCGAGGTGCACGTAGACCATCTGTCCGACCACCGCCTCCAACCCCTCCGCCCCGGCCAGGTAGACTCGCGGAGCAAGCTCCAGATTCATCTCTCCTGCCTCCGTGAAAAGGTGCATCACCTGACCCTCGAGCCGATACAGCACACCCACCTTCCCACCTGAGCCCTCCAGGACCACGGCGCCGAGGAGGCGGTAGACCTCCTCACGGGTCAGTTCCGCATCCCATAGGACTCCCTCGAGGTGCTCCAGCAGCCCCTTCTCCTCTGCCGCCGCCAGGGAGCCCACCGGATAGGGAAGCTCGCCCTCCAGGTCGGCGCCCAGCCCCCGAACGAGGACCGTGAGGGCCTCCACCGCGGTCACATCATCACCCGGCCGGAACCCGACATGCTCTCCCCCCGCGATCAAACCGAGGGCAACCGCCAGGTTCACATCCCCCCAGTAGCGCCGCGCGATCTCCCCGACATCGGCCATCTCCGGGGTCAGACCCCCCAGGACCCGGGACAGGTATCCCCGGCCGAAGGCGCGCACAGCCATCTGCACAAACTCCGCGCGCGTCACCGCCCCATCCCGGTCGACCTGTCCGCCTCCGACCACGCCCCACAGCTCCAACAGGGCCGAGTCCGCGGGGTAGGCATCACCTGTCACCGGGAACGGCACCCTCTCAACGATCACTTCAGCTGCCCCCAAGTTCCCTGGGACCAACACAATTAGCAATAAAGCCAGAAAAAGCACACTGGTGAGTTTACGCACCGAATCATCTCCATTCTGTCATCAAATCCCATTGATCCTGCCATTAGTGTCGTAAAATCAGGGGAAATGTTTAGCGAAGATGCCCAAACGGGCCGATCATGACGGGATAACGAAATGGAGGCAGAAAAGGTGAGAGCCCCGGCACCAGGCCGCGGCTCTCATCATGAGAGAAGACTGAGGATAACCACCGCATATGCACCTCGCTGCGAGTAGCGTCAGCGATCAACCAGGTCATACAGCAGCTCGGGACGGTAATCCCGGTGAAACTTCGAGGACCACTGGGCCTTTCTCACCTGGTCCAGGTCCAGTTCACAGACCAGGAGGTCCGGCTCCTGGATCTTGCCCACGGAAATCAACTCGCCGAAGGGATCCGCCACGTGGGACTCACCCTGGAAGGTGACCTCCATCTCCCTGTCCATGTACCGGTACGTCTCCACACCACACTTGTTGGCCGCGATCACGTAGATTCCGTTATCGCAGGCACGGACCCTGCTCATCTGGACCAGGATGTCATCCTTACCCCCTGGCGGCGCTGGGTGATTGAAGATCTGCACCACGATCTGGGCCCCGCGCAGGGTCTGCACCCGGGTGAACTCCCCATAGACCGCATCCTGGCACACCTGCATCCCGATATTGCCCACCTCCGAGGAGAACACGCTCAGGTCATCGCCCCGGCGGAAGATCTCGGCCTCCTCGATGAACAGGGGCTCTCCCCCGTCAAACCACGTGTGCAGGTACAGCGGCAGCACCGACTTGGAGTAAACCCCACACACCTCGCCCTCCGCGTCAATCAGCACCGCCGAATTGTACAGGACCCCCTCGAGGTGGTCGTCCCTGCGGCAGATCCCCGCCACCAGGTTAAACCCGCCCTTCCGGGCCTTTTCACCCCAGAGATCTGTCGTCGGCCCGGGAACCCGTTCCGCCAGGTCCAGGTGCCGCTCTCCGGCGGCGTAGCCCGTGGTCACCAGCTCCGGCAGCACCACCAGGTCGGGCTCCTCTGCAGCCGCACGATCCAGCCACTCGAGACTCCTCCGGACATTCTCATCCCGATCTCCCAGTTCCGTGGCATACTGGCAGATCGCCACCCTGACCTTCATCACAGCCCCTCCTCACTCATCCACGAATTGCTGGATCTCGATCATGTATCCCTCGGGGTCCTCGAAGAAGAAGCCGTAGACCCCGATCTCCTCCTGGAGAGCGGGACCGCTCAGGTTCTGCACCCCGCATTCGGCATCGTAGAGGTGGTCATACCAGGCATCCACATCATCCACCACCAGGGTCAACAGAACCCCCTTCTCCTCGGTCACGGCCAGGCTGCCCATCCGCTCATCCACCAGGCCCACATACGAATCGGAATTGATGGCAAATATCTTGCACCATCCCTGGTCCCGGGCCAGGCTCAGGCCCAGCACATCGCGATACAGCGGAATGACGGCATCGAGGTCGCGATAGTAGAGAAAGGTTATGGGATAGTCAATCTTCACAGAAATCACCTCCGCACGGTTGTCACCCGGGAGCAACGGATCCTCCTCGGGCACAGACTTTCAGCTTCAAATCCTTCAAGGATCCTTCCGGGGATGCCCTCATACAGCCAAACCGGGCACCGCCGTGGAAACTCCTGCGGGACAGGTTCATCATTACTGGCAGATCGCCACCCCGACCCGCAACACGGCCTATCCTCACTCATCCATAAACTTCTGAATCTCGATCTTGTATCCCTCGGGGTCCTCGAAGAAGAAGGCGTAGACTGCGAGCTCCTCGTTGAGTTTCCGCTCACTCAGGTTCTGTACCCCGCATTCGTGGAGGTGTTCATACCAGGCGTCCACATCATCCACCACCAGGGTCAGAAGAACCCCCTTCTCCTCCGTCGCGTCCACGCTGCCCATCCGCTGGTCCACCAGGCCCACATAGGAGTCTGAATTGATAGCGAATATCTTGCACCATCCCTGGTCCCGGGCCAGGCTCAGGCCCAGCACATCGCGATACAGCGGAATGACGGCATCGAGGTCG
>SKXF01000262.1 GCA_007128555.1 Clostridia bacterium
CCTTGACTGCCGCGGCATTTGTCCCTATAATAGAGTTCGCTGATGTGGGGCGGTAGCTCAGTTGGGAGAGCGTATGACTGGCAGTCATAAGGTCGAGGGTTCGACCCCCTTCCGCTCCACAAGGATAAACCCCCATTCCTCCTTACAGAGTGGGGGTTTTCTTGCTTCTGGAAGTCGGCCAATCCGCATGAGTTGGATGTGCATGCGGAGGAGATCCGGGAGATGCTTGTGGTCAAGAAGCTGAGTAACTCGCGGTGGACATGATCCATGCAAATAGCCCCTGTCACAAGCAAGCAGAACGGCCGGGTCCCTGCCTTGTGGCCGGACTCATCTAGTGAGCCTGTAGCAGGACAAAATCAAACTGGGTCTCGGTAAGGGGAAACGCATCGATAGTCATGTCGGGTACGAGTTTGCTGGAGGGAGTCGGCCTCACCGCGACCGACTTGTTCATGACGATGTCAACGTCCCACCCAATCCGGCCATGGCCTCCAGTCCATCCTCGAGAAACGCCAGAGGATACCCGCTCTCTGTCATGATTGGCGCGTGAATTGGGTCATCGGGTTGGCCAAACGCATGCGTGAAGATGAAGCGGGCGTCGCAAATCCGCCTCAACTCGGTGAGCGTGTCTGCAGCGCCCTCCAGGAAGGGTTAGCCGATTGCAAGGTGGATTTCTTGTGAGTTGGAGATCCGATCCGCAGTACCAGCGGATCAATCCGGCGACACCCAATGTTGAAAACATCGGCCATGGAATCTGCATTGGAAGCGACGCGTCACAGCAGATGTGTAGAGCCCGTAGTATGTAGCATGGATACGAAGAGGCGTCTCGTCAAACCCTTATTCAAATATTATGATCACTACGCGATGACCCCGTCTATTGTCAAGATACTTAACAATGACGGCAACGGGGACATATACAGCCTGCTCAAAACCCGGGATTCAGTAGCAGGTGAATCATACCTGAACGTGTTGGCAAGGGGAGCAAGGGATGCTGATCTTCCCTGGTCATGGGGCTATATACTGCACACCTATCACTACCATCATCCCTGGACCCACAGGGGCTACCTGACGTACAGGAGCGCAGCGGATGTGCTGGCCGCGCTATTCACCACGGGGCAGAAACTCTGGACACACGGAAGAAGAAATCGCGCAATGTACCAGTTGGGACGGATGCTGCATCTCGTCCAGGATATGTTTATTCCCCATCACGCGGCCGTGACGGCCATAAGAGGGCACGGTCAACTGGAAACATGGCTGAGTGGGAACTGGCATCGTCATCGTGTGGATCGAGGCGGCTGTTACGCCTGGGAAAACACCTTCAGCAACCCCGGTGCTGCGACTCATACGGTGAGCTCTCAGAATCCCTACGACTGGATTGAGGCCGGAAGCCACGTGTCCATCGAGTGGTACCGGAAATACTTCCTGGACTTCAAAGACACCAGCATCCCGGCTTTTTTTCCCGAACTGGCCGACGAGGTGATCCCCTGCATGCTCAGGTATTCGGCAGGCTTCATCGACAGGTTTTTCATTGGGTTGACGCTATAGCTCCCCCAGAACGTTGTGGTGCTTCCCTGGGTGAGTCTACTTGCTCCATATTCTTCCATTCTTCCTCCGAGTATTCTCAGCGCTTTCACCAGCGGATGGCATCACAGGCGCCGTAGTGGACTCGGACGCTGGTCTCGTTCGTGGTTGGGTTCACAGGATGTGACATCGGGCCTCACAGCCCCGCTGAGCGTTCTTTTCAGAGGTGTTGTCGTCTTGTCCCTGTACATGGCCTCATCTGCTCGATGCAGGAACGTGTTCACGTCATCCGTTGTGCCCAGTGCTACGACCCCCGAGCTGCAAGTGGCTCTTTTCATGGGACCGTCCGTATGATCACCAATCGTTTTCTTCAGCCTCTTGGCCAGCTGTTTCCCTTCTTGTTCTGTGGTATTAGGGAGGAGGATGGCGAATTCATCGCCTCCCCATCGGGCGAGGATGTCGCCCTTTCGAACGGTTTGCCTGGCTACCCGGGCCACTTCTTTCAGCACCGCATCGCCGGCCAGGTGACCGTGGGAATCATTGATGGCCTTCAAATTGTCTACGTCGAAGAAAATAAGGGACAGGGGGAATCCACTCTCCCTGGCTCTTCTCATCCACTGATCGAGTTCCTCGTTGAACCTCTTTCGATTGTAGAGACCGGTGAGATGGTCTGTCACTGACATTCTGGCCAGTTGTTGCGTGTTCATGGACTCGAGTCTCTTGTAGCGTTGAATCTGGTACGAACCGATGCTGTTGATAGCCACAGTGAGCGTCAGGTAGAGTCCGACTGCGCCCAGCTCCTGTGGGACGATATCGGGTATCTTCCACAGCGCTAGCAGGACGAAGCTGATCGTCAATCCCAGGGATACGATCAGGACATTCATCCAGCGATTGGGCAAGACATGAAAGGCGAGAATCAGTGTAAACGCCCCAAGGGACTGGATCACAAGGTTGGGGGACTCGTAGAGGCTGAAAATGATCAAAAAGATAATTCCGACGAGGATCTTGTAAACTGTGAGCCAGATGATTAGTTTCCGGGCATGAGCAAGGTGGTCCATCCTGACGTACAGGAGAAGGATCAGTGCGAAGTAAAGCATACGCAAAGAGAAGATGGTGAAGAACTGGGGCTGGTTTCCCGCGAAAAAGAAATCTGCAACGGCAAATAGAAGAAAAAGCATTCCCAGGATAAGCACCAGGGGTTTCGTGTAACCGAGGGTGCGCTCAATCTCCTGGCCCAGGTAGTGATGTTCCATCTCGCGGTTGCGAAACTCTGGCAGCGGAAAACCCAAGAGCGTCTTTCCTCGCTCCAGCACGTCGTGATCGCTCCCTCCAACACAAATACATGATTGCGTCGTTTCCATCTTATCTTCAGAGGGTCATCTAAGATGACGGCTCCACAATGGCTGCGTACGTACGACCCCCATCAACGGGAGTGGCAATGGCATCCAGGCCTCGGCCGCATCCAATCTGAAAGGGTCCCCTTCCGCTGTACAGCGATCATACCCCTGGGTAGGGGCATTCCGATGCCACGAAGGGCTATCCCCAACGATAAGCATACAGGCATGGTGGGCACGAGGCATCACCCCTGAGGATGATTTTTGCAGTTGGCGCCGGCAGGTGCCACCTGCCATTTCCAGCTGGGACACGGCAGGTCATCGTAATCGGCCCATTTGCTCATTCACCAGCGTAGGGGCCACTCACCTTGAGAATGAAGTCCGTCCGGTTGGATGAGTCGGTCTTGGAGTAGATGTGACGGATATGGGTCTTGAGTGTGTTGATGGTGATCTGCAGCTCGTCGGTAATGTCCTGGTTGCTGTAGCCCCTGAAGATGAGGTGAGCGACGTCCCTCTCGCGATCCGTGAAACCAGCAGCATCAAATGCAACATTCAGCTGTTCTTTCGGTGTCCCCGGACGTTCTTGCTGCGCGTCTTTTTGCAACGAAAGCCGGAGCCGCCGGAGCATCATGATGGAGACGCTGCCGATGACAAGCGACCCTGCCTTCAGTAGAGAAACCAGGGCATTAGTGGGGGCGGAGAGGGCGAGATCGGCCGAGGGTATCCAGGCATAGCCGGAGGCGACCACGATCGCGTTTGCTGCCAGGCCGCAGGCGTAGAAGCGGTAAGTCCGTCCACCGAAACGTCCTGCCGCCTGCGCAAGGTAAGTGAAGACAAAGACGTCCAGAATCCCGTAGCTACTCTGGAGAAAGAAATCAAGAAACGCCAGGTCTGCAATCGATACGAATATGAAGGTGCTGATGAGGATGGCCAGCCCCACCATCGCAACCCCCTCGATCTCGCCTGTTCTATCAACGACCGTACCGGCGATCAGAGCTACCCCTCCGTAGGCCAGTCCGGCTGCGATCGGAGCGAGACCGCCGACCCCCGGTGTTGTCGAGAAGATGCCCAGGTGGCTCATCCATGAAAGGGAATA
>SKXF01000202.1 GCA_007128555.1 Clostridia bacterium
AAACTGGAATATCCTTCAACGAATGCCCATAATGCTCAGTGCTTCTCGTGCAGCGGCCTCTTCCGCCTTCTGCTTACTCATTCCGGAACCGGATCCCATTTTCTCGCCTTCAATGGAGACCTCCACCGTGAAATGGGGTGCGTGGTCCGGCCCCTTCCGGCAGACGACGTCGTAGTGGGGATTGGCGTGATGCTCTCGCTGGGCCACCTGCTCGCGGCTGGACTTGGCGTCGAGGACTACGTCTCCATCGGCCTCGCGCTCGGACAGGTGCAGCGATTTCTGCACGAAGGCGGAGGCGGCCTCCAGTCCGCAGCCCAGGTAGACTGCGGCGACCACCGCCTCGTAGGTATCTGCCAGGATCGAAATCTTGCCCTGCCCTCCATGTTCCCGTTCGCCCCGGCCCAGGCGCAGCATTTCGCCCAGCCCCAGGGCCTGGGCCGCCCCCCCCAGGGTCTCGGTCCGCACGATCGAGGCCCGCACAGAGGAGAGGGCCCCCTCGTCCTCCAGGGCCCTCTGTCGATACAGGCGGTCGCTGACGATCAACTCCAGCACCGCATCACCCAAAAACTCCATGCGTTCGTTGGAATGCCCCTCGTCCGAGTTCTCATTGGCGTACGAACTGTGGGTCAGGGCCTGCCGGAGCAGGTCCTCATCCACGCGGGCGTCAATCTCCTCTAACAGCTCCTTCAGATCCATCTATTTCGGTCGCCCCCATACCAGGCTCGCGTTCTGTCCACCGAAGCCAAAGGAATTCGTGAGGGTCACATCCAGCCGCGCCGGGCGGGGACCCTCAGCCACGTAGTCAAGGTTGCAGCCCTCTCCCGGCCGGGTCAGGTTGGCCGTGGGAGGAATGACGCCCTCCTTCATGGCGAGGATGCATATGGCGCTCTCCAGGGCGCCCGCAGCCCCCAGGAGATGGCCGGTCAGGGACTTGGTGGAGCTGACGGGAACCTCCCAGGCGCGGTCGCCAAACACCGTCTCCACCGCCCGGGATTCAGCAGTGTCCCCGGTGGGGGTGCCGGTGCCGTGGGCGTTGATGTAGTCAATGTCGCCCGGGTCCAGGTTCGCATCCCGGATCGCCTCGGCCATGGACCGCGCCCCTCCCTCGCCGGAAGGAGGCGGTGCCGTTATATGATGCGCATCATTGCTCGCCCCATACCCCAGGAGTTCCGCCAGGATCTCGGCCCCCCTCGCCTCGGCATGATCGAGAGTTTCGAGAATCATCACCACGCCACCCTCACCGAGCACAAAGCCGTCTCGTTCCGCGTCGAAGGGCCTGCAGGCCCCAGCGGGGTCATCGTTGTTGGCCGACAGGGCCTTCATGGACGTGAAGCCGGCCAGGGACACCGATACGATCCCGGCCTCGGCTCCCCCGGTCGCCACCACGTCGGCATCGCCCCGCTGCAGCAGGCGAAAAGACTCCCCGATTGCATGGGCAGACGCGGCGCACGCCGTGGTCAGCGTCATGTTGGGCCCACGCGCCCCCAGGTCAATCCCCACGTGGCCAGCGGGCATATTGGTGATCATCATGGGAATGAGGAAGGGGCTGACGCGGCGGGGCCCCTTCTTGTAGAAGACCTCCATCTGCTCAACTAAAGAGGTAATCCCCCCCTGGCCCGTACCGAGCACCACCCCCATCCGGTCCAGGTTCAACGTGTCGCGATCGAGCCCCGAATGCTCAAAGGCCTCCCGGGCAGCCGCCACGGCAAACTGGCAACAGGGATCCATGCGCCGAACCTCCTTGCGGTCCAGGTAGGCGGCGGGGTCAAAGTCCCGAACCTCCGCTGCGATCCGAACGGCATGGTCGCTTGTATCAAATTTGGTGATCGGTCCAACCCCGGATCGGCCGGTCATGAGACTCTCCCAAAGATCGTCCGGGTTCAGTCCCGAAGGACTGATGATGCCCAGTCCCGTGACCACAACTCTGTTGCTGCTCATTTCGCTCAGCTCCAATGGTCAGTCAGTGTGCTGTTCGATATAATTCACGGCATCCTTCACCGCGACGATATCCTCCACATCCTCATCCGGTATATTCAGGTCGAACTCTTCCTCCATGGACATGATCAACTCCACCAGGTCCAGGGAATCCGCTCCCAGGTCGGCGGCAAACTCCGCGTCCGGGTGAATCTCGTCCTCTTCCAGCCCCAGCTGATCGACCAACATCTCCTTGATCTTCTCCAGGATGCTCTCTCGGTTCATCTCAACGTACCTCCTCGGTATTTTTTCCCAAACCCTGCATTATAAACCAACACTCAACCCTCCGTCGATGACCAGCACGACCCCCGTGATGTAGGAACTCGCAGGGGATGCCAGGTAGCACACGGCATCAGCGACTTCCTCGGCCTCCCCGGGACGTCCCAGGGCGGTCCGCTCCACCACGTCCTGGTGCCAGTTCTCCGGCATATCCTCGGTCATCTGGGTCCTGATCAGGCCAGGGGCCACGGCATTGACCCGGATCCCCCGTCCCCCCGCCTCGGCTGCCAGGCTCCGCGTGAGGCCCACCAGGGCGGCCTTCGAGGCCGAGTAGTTGCACTGCCCAGCATTCCCATTGAGCCCCGCCACCGATGACACGTTGACGATGGCTCCGGCCCGGTCGCGCATCATGTTCCTCAGTGCCCGCTTGCTGGTGTGAAAGACGCCATCAAGGTTGACCCTCATCACCTGGGACCACGCGTCCTCGCTCATCCGCAGAAGCAGGGAATCCCGGCTGATCCCGGCGTTGTTGATCAGGATCTGCACCGGCCCCCAGTGATCCTCGACGGCGGCAAAGCACCGGTCCACCCCCTCCGGGTCGGTCACATCGACCTGGACGGCGAAGGCCTGGCCCCCACCTTCAACGATGCTCGCAACGACGGTCCTCGCATCGTCCTCTTCCGCGTCTCCCAGGTATCCCACGGCCACCCGGGCGCCTCCTGAAGCGAGCCTCAGGCTCGTCGCCTTTCCGATCCCACTTGACCCCCCCGTAACGAGGGCCACTTCACCTCTGTAGGTCATAGCTGGTTCGCCACCTCCTCGATCTCTGCCGGGGTTTCACAGGTCATGCCCCGCACCCGGCGATCAATCCGCCGGAGGAAGCCGTTGAGAACCTTCCCGGCGCCCACCTCGACAAAGCTTTTCACTCCTGACTGCAGCATCAGCCGAATGGAATCCTCCCACCGGACCGCCGAGGACATCTGCTTCAGCAGGGCCTCCTGGATCTCGGCAGGCTCGGTGACCTCCCGGGCCCAGACGTTGGCCACAACGGGAAACATCGCCCGCCGGAAGGTGGCCTCCTCGAGGGCCCCGGCCATTTTCTCTGCCGCAGGCTCCATCAGGGGGCAGTGAAAGGGGGCACTGACCTCGAGCATCACCGCGCGGCGGGCTCCCATCTGCCCGAGGGCCTCGCAGGCCCTGCCCACCGGTTCGGCGTGCCCCGATATGACGATCTGCCCGGGGCAGTTGAAGTTCGCGGGGCGAACGACGCCCTCACCCTGCTCCTCCACCTTGGCGCAGAGACCCTCCACCGTCTCCTGGTCCAGCCCGATGATGGCCGCCATCGCTCCCACACCCGGGGGAACGGATTCTTGCATGAATCGACCCCTGCGATTCACCAGCACACAGGCCTCTTCGAGGTCCAGGACCCCGGCTGCGACGAGAGCCGTGTACTCCCCCAGGCTCAAACCGGCTGCAAATGCAGGCGTTGGAATTCCGCGTTTCATGAGATCTTCCCACACTGCGATACTCAGGGTCAAGAGAGCGGGCTGGGTGTATTCGGTCAGATTCAGGCGCTCAGCAGGACCGTTGACGCAGAGGTCCGCCACATCCCATCCGAGGGCTTCCCCGGCCCGGTCAAACACCTCCCGCGCCGGGGAAGACGCCCTCAACAGCTCCGCTCCCATGCCCACGTACTGGGCTCCCTGTCCGGGAAACATCAATGCGTATGGGTCAGCCAATGGTGAACACCC
>SKXF01000448.1 GCA_007128555.1 Clostridia bacterium
CGTGATCTGGTAGGCGGCACGGCCAAAGTGCAAGCCGGCATCAGAGGTCAACACCCGCAGGTTCAGCACATCGCCATGACCGGTGGGATTGTTGAGGTTCAGCGTGGCACTCAGGCGGTTTACACCGGTGTATCGATCACCCTGGTCATCGGCCGCGAGGGTGCCACTAAGACGTCGTCCTGGCAGCACATCGACAATCAAGTCGGCCGCGCCGACCGAGGCACCGGGAACCAGGGTCGATTGCACGCGCGGTTCTATTGTTAACTCGCTGACGAGACTTGCCTGGCCCATCATGACCAGCAACATGGCCGTCGTGCTTTACCAGGTCGCCAACACCTTCTGGCTCGGCAGCGTGGGAGCCAACGCCGTGGCCTCTGTGGCCATGGCCTTTCCTCTACTGGGCTTTCTCTGGGCAGTGGGAGATGGATTCGTAATGGGAGGCTCGGCCCTTGTGGCCAAATATGCCGGATCAGGTGATATGAAATCCGTCAACAAAGTGGCAGCCCACGTTGTCATCTTGATCTTTTCCTACTACGTGGTCGTTGCCCTGGTTGTGCTTCCCTTTCTACGCGAAGTACTGCTGCTGATGGGTGCGCCGGCAGAGATCCTGGGCGAGGTATTCTCCTTCGTCAGGATCCTGGTGTTGGCGATGCCCCTGACGGAGATTTTCTTCGTCTACTCCAGCATGCTGCAGGGCACAGGTGACAGCATCAACCCCATGAAGATGTGGTCTGTGACCCTGATGCTTAACATGGTGCTGGACCCCATTTTGATCGTGGGAGTTGGTAGCGTTGGAGGGTATGGCCTGACCGGATCTGCCATCGCCATCGTATCGTGCCGAGTATTACTGGCCTCCACGGCCCTGGTGGGATTCTGGCGAGGCTATCACGGCCTGCAAATCACTCGCAGGGACCTGAAGTTCGATCCAACGCTTCTAAGGAGACTCCTGCGCGTGGCACTGCCCATAAGCGGAGAGAGGCTGATCCTTGGAATGGAGCAAATGGTGCTCGTGGCAATCGTTGCAGGGTTCGGAACACCGGTCCTGGCGGCTTATGGTGTGGGGCAAAGGGTTCTGTCCCTGGCCACCATGCCCGGATTCGCAGCGGGCACGGCCGTAACCGCCCTGGTGGGGCAGAATCTCGGTGCCGGCAAATCGGCCCGGGCAGAACAGGGGACCTGGGTGAGCGCAGCCATTGCGGGCGTGGCACTGTCCCTGGTGGGGCTGGTCCTGGCGACGGCTGCAGAGCCCATTCTGTCCCTGTTCAACCGCGAAGCAGCCGTGCTGCAACACGGCATCGAGTTCCTGAGAATCGTCGGCCCAACCGTAGGCCTCGCCGCAGTGTTTATCACGCTGGGGGGGGCATACCGGGCCCTGGAGCGAACCGTACCCTACATGGGCTGGGTACTGGCCACCTCCTGGTTTCTGAAGATACACCTGGCCCTGATTCTCCCCCTGACCCTCGGAGTCAGTGGGATCTGGATCGCCATGGCGCTGACCAATGTAGCCGCACCGATCGGTGCCGCTCTGTCCCTCAAGTTCGGCCTGTGGAAGAAACTGAGTTCCCAGTTGCTCCACAGTTAGACGGCAAGGGGGTGCACCTCGCACATGCCATGCGGGATGCACCCCCATGAACCGGGGGCACCACCTCTGACAGCATGGGCGCAGCACCGAACGGCCAGCTCCGGGGAAATGCTGGGTTTTGAGACTGCTGCCCCAGCCTTTACCGTACGAGATCCCTCTCATCCTGGGCCGGCCAGGTCCTCCAGGAACTCAACCACTGCATGATTTCAGGGCCGACCCGCCAGGCTGGGTCCAGAGTGCCCGAACGGCTCAATCGTCCGCCTTCACAGGCGAAATCCTGGGTTCACTCGGAAAACGTCTCCCAGCACACGATCTCTTCCAGGGGCTTTCGGGCCTTGGCCCTGGGCTCATCCGCGGGATAGCCCAGGGGAAACACGGTCACGACCTTGTACTCATCGGGCACACCGGTGATGCGGCGCACCTCCTCCTGGTCAAAAGCGCCGATCCAGCAGGTTCCCAATCCCCTGTCTACGGCTGCCAGGGTCATGTGATCGACAGCGATAGACAGATCCACAGCGTATCGTTCCACCCCGCACATCATGGTCTGATCCGGTTCCAGGCCCACGGCGACGATGATCACAGGTGCCTGACCGACGAAAACCTGGTTGCGAGACGCCCGGGTGAGGGCTGCGCGCTTGTCGGGATCGGTCACAACAATGAACTTCCAGGGCTGTCGATTGGAGGCGGAGGGCGCAAGACGAGCTGCCTCCAGGATTTCATTGAGATCCGCTTCGGGAATGGGGTCCGGCTTGTAGCCCCGGACGCTTCTTCTGGACCTGATAGCTTCCATAACTTCCATAGAACACGTCTCCTTTCTGTTGCTGCTACTTTATTCTTCTCCCAAGCGCAGCCTCCTTCATCACCTGGCGTAAAGAGGACGGACCCTGGAGATCGACACCCTCAGGAAGAGGCGCTCCATCTCCAGGATCGGAGCCCATGTAAACCGGGTCTCGGATGTCCCCAGCAGGTTGAACGTCCGAGGCAAAGACCTTGGCCAGCCCCTGTCCCACGAACAGCTCCAGGCGTCACACGGAATCGGCGAATCCATACTTCGCGGCTCGAGGATCTTTCAGAAGACTTCGAGTGGAAACGGCAGGTGTTCCGCATCGGCCGCCCTCGCCGCTCTCACAGGTACTCAACTCGTGGGCCATCGGACTTATTACCGTCCCTAACCTGGCCAATGACAGTCCACGTCATGGGTATCCCCCTCCTAGCCCGCCACGATGGCCCGCAGGGCTACCCTCTCTGACGTTTCTCGTGGGAGTGCCCTGCTATCCAACCCCCGGATCGGCCCACCCTCGTCCTTTTACCGGTATGGACACCCTGAAGACGCTGCCTCGTCCAACTTCACTTTCGACTTCGACATGTCCCCCATGTAGCTCGATGATCTGCTTGCTAATAGCAAGGCCCAGGCCCGAACTCTTCTTGGCATCGTATCGCGACCTATCGACTTTATAAAGCCGTTCCCAGATCCTCTCAAGCTCATCCAGGGGAATACCAATCCCCGTATCGGAGACCTCAAGGACAATGTCCCGGCCATCGGCAGACCGCTCAGCCTTCAGGCTTATGTGACCGCTCTCCTGGGTATACTGAACCGCATTGTCCAGGAGGTTGATCAGGACCTGCTGAATCCTGTCCGGATCAGCAAGAACCTGTAGGCCCTCGGGCACATCGAGTTCAACGGTGATGCTCTTGTCCTCAGCATGGGTCGTGATGCTGTCCAGGCTTCGCCGTGCCACGGTCTGAACGGTCAACCACTCATACTTAAGAGCCGCAGGACTGCTCTCGAGGGTGGACAGCTCAATCAAGTCATGTAACAACCGGTCCAGGTACTTCGTATTATCCAGGATCCGTCCCAGGTACCTGCTGTGGTCTTCAGGTGGCAACAGGCCATCCAGCATCAATTCAGAGTACCCGCGAATAGCACTGAGGGGGGTCCTGAAGTCATGGGAAACGTTATCCAGCAGGTTCTTGCGCAGTGCGGCCAGCTTCTTCTGTTCTTCAACGGTTCTTTCAATCTGGATTGCGGCGTGGTTGAAGGTCTGCGCAATCTGGCCGATCTCATCGGTCGTATCAATGGGAATACGGGTATGGGTCACGCCCCTGGCCAGGCTCAGGGCCGCGGTGTTCATGGCGTGCAGGGGCCGCGCAATCTTGCGGGAAAGGGAGTAGGCAATGAAGCCCGCTATCAAGATCGCAACCGCACCCGAATAGAGGATCAACCTGCTCAGATGGGAGATGGTGTCCTCGATTCCTTTCAGGGGGGCGTGCAGGGTAATCATGCCGATGATATCTTCATATTCTTCTGACTCTTCGATCGAAGTGACAATGGGAAGCGGTATGGCCACC
>SKXF01000364.1 GCA_007128555.1 Clostridia bacterium
ATGGGTCAGACCCTCACCGGGCGAAACCGCTCATCCATCCGAACCCACTGCCACGCCCTCAGCTGACAGGTAAGTCCTGACATCTCCCTCATCCATCATGAAGATGATCATGGAAACCGAACCCTGTTCCTCTACCAGCAGATCGCACGCAGCATCCAGGGGCGAGGTCCCGCGCCGCTCTGCGATCTCGGTCACACGCAATCCACGAGTATCCGCGTTGGGCCCATCCGCAATTCCGGTGATCATTACCGCTTCCCAGCCCCCGGCTGACCTCACCGGGTTCCACCAGCCCTCGAGACCCTCGGCGATGTCCCTTGCAATGCGTCTCCTTTGCTCCTCGAACTTCAGTCGCTCCACGAGGCGGGGCATACCCTCATTGAGGATCCAGGGCGGCAGCAAGGCAGCCAGGCTGGTGCTTCCACCCATGTAGGGATAGACGTCGCCGGTGACATCGACCCCAGCCTCACGGGCCTCAACCATCATCTGCACGACCTTCTCACTGGCCCCCCAAACGGCCTTTCCCGCAGCCTTCAGATGGGCGATGTGCACGGGAACCTGGGCCTGTCTGCCGATCTCCAGGGCCTCTTCTACCGCATCCAGCAGCCCCTCGCTCTCTCCGCGAATATGACTGACGTAGAGTCCACCCGAACCGGACATTTCCTGGGCCAGGGCGATAATTTCCTCGGTGTCAGCATAGGTCCCCGGGGCGTAAATCAGGCCAGTTGAAAGTCCAAAGGCCCCATCCTCGAGATCCCTTCGCAGCAATCGCTTCATCTCAGCGAGTTCCTCCTCCGAAGGCCGCCGTTCAGCAAAACCCATCGCGGCAATGCGCAGGCTGCCGTGAGCCGCCAGGGGCGCCACATTGACGGACACAGGAGCCCCCTCAAGGGCCGCCAGGTACCCTCCGAGGTCGGACCATGACCACGGCATCTTCCTGTCTCCTCGGCCGACATAACTGTACAGATCCTCCCGGTACGTATCCGATACGGGATAGGGAGCACTGCCGCAGTTTCCAACCAGCTCCGTGGTCACTCCCTGGTGGATCTTGCTCTCAGCCCGGGGATGGGAAAATAAGGTGAAATCGGAGTGGGAGTGCAGGTCGATGAAACCCGGGCACAGCACCAGGCCCTCTCCATCGATGGTCTCCCGGGCCAGCTCCCGGGTGGGCCGGCGCTCTACGGCCATGATCTCGTCCCTTGCAACCAGGACCTCCCCCTGGAACTGGGAGGATCCGGTGCCGTCGACGATCGTGACACCGCTTATCTTGAGATCGTACATGCGATTTCTCCCTTCATTGCCTCAACGTTGACGATTCTTGTTCCTTTCGCCACAACAGCGGCCTTTCTCCTGCTCAAACGATTAACCGGTTGGTGGCTGCGCTCTTTCATCGAAGGGTCTTCGCTTCAACGGGTCAACCGCAACAACAGAAGAACAGCGGATGTACCCTGTGCGAGAGCCTCCTGCCTGAGCGGCTAAACCCTACTTCATCGGCTCGCTCGATTGCCTTGTATCCGGGGACTGCAGTAAACTAGGTGAGAGGCGAGGGAAGGAGTGCCTACCGTGAAACGTGATCCCATGCTGTTCATCATCAGCGGCCCTTCAGGATGCGGAAAGGGCACGATGATCTCTCACGTCACCGGCACGACACCCGACCTGGATCGGGTTGTCAACTACACCACCCGCAAGCCGCGTCCGGGCGAAGTTGACGGCGTTCACTACAACTATGTCTGCGAAGAGGAGTTTCTCCGTCTTGTGTCGGATGGATGCCTTTTCGAGTATGAGAGAGTCTACGACGACTACTACTATGGGTCCCCCGCACACATCCTGCACGGCAACCGTGACTACGTGATCGAGCTCGACTACAAGGGACATCGCAAGTACCGACGGGTCCACCCCCGAGTCGTATCCATCTTCCTGCTTCCGCCTTCCCTGGAGGAGATGAAAGAACGCATCCGTCGGCGGGCCAGGGAAAAGAACATGGCGTCGCGATTGGAAAACGCATCTGAGCAGGTGCGCCATGCCTCCGAATACGACTACATTCTTGTCAACGAAGACATCGACCGATGCCGCCAGGATGTTTCGGCCATCATCAGGGCTGAGCGGATCCGTCAATCCAGTGAAGGGCTGATACAGGAGTATCTCATCGAACCACCCTCCTGATAGGGGACGCAACCAGCACATCCACGATTCGAGCCAACATAAGTTCCAATGGCCAGGCGGAAACCAGGGCCAGAACATTCTGCCGGAGATAGCCCATGAGAATCAATCGTGATGATCATCGCAAGGGATCTAGTGTAACACACAAGTGATGTGATCTAGCCTCCGACGTCATGCACAGGGAACGAACGGTGGATGGGACTCACTCCGGGTAACGCGACATACTACCAGCACCCTGAGCCGTAGCATCTCTGGCGACAAGCTTACGCGGCAGGCCCACGGAGGGCCTGCCGCAGTCCGCCTCACTGGGAAAGCTAAGGGCTGGCAACACATCGCCCAGGGTGTCAAAGATACTGGGCCGGGCCCGTGCTGATCGGACCTCCTCGAAGAAAACGACGTCGGGCTGCCCTGGGTTCGTCTGGGCGGTCCCAAGACCGCCGTCCGAAGATCCAAAACCGCGCCTAGACCTCCGTTTTCGTCTCATCATCCTCTTCAGCCGCTACTGCTACTTCGGGCTCTCCTTCTTCCTGTTCGGCCTGATGCTCCTCCTGTACCTGCTGTACGTGTTGCACCGGGGCCGGCGGCTTCGGTGGGGGCACCGGTTTCACCTGCTCTACCTTCGATGCCTGCTTCACCGGGGTACTCGCAGGGGGAGACGGGGCCGCCTGGGGAGTTGGCCCATCCTGGCGCGAGAGAACCTCCACGTTTTCGGCAATACTGAAGAGGACCATGATCAGTTCGAGGATCACTCGAGCGTAGATCAGCAGAAGGAAGAAGAAAATGGGACCGACGATGAAGAGGCCCAGGAGCCCCATCAACGTCGACTCGAAAAACGCTGCCACGACCAGGCTCAGGTAAGCGAGAATTGCGAAGAGGAAAGCCAGGACATAAATGAACCGGATGAGCTTGGAGGTGATGAAGAACCTGAACTTGAAATCGAACAGCGATCCAAAGAACCCCTTGCTATCTCGTGAACTCATAGCAATGAACACCTCCTCCCGCAGCTCCCTTGATAACGCAACACCGTCAAGGGAGCAGTATGTGATGCACTAGCATCTTCTGTGTGTGCATGCCCAACTCCTGCTAATTTCGACAACTTCGCAAAGATGAGGTCCCGGGCCCACACCCGTTTTCTTCAGAGATGGACCCCTCCGCCCAGGGCACAATCACCGGCACCGCCGGGATCAGGGGCGAACGATCCCTCCCATTGGGATCACGTCAATATCCCTGTCCTCGAGGGCAGCGATGAACCGGTTAATGCCCACTGAGTCTGATCTCATGTGCCCGGCCACGAGGATATTGCCGATCCCCTGCTCCTTCACCGCTTCCAGGACATCCTCTGGAATGTGCATCAGGACCAGCGTGCCGATGCCAGCCTCAAAGTACGCCTTCATCACCGCCGATCCTCCGTTTGTGCCTCCGGCCATACTGACGAAGACCATCCCGGCATAGTCAGCCTCACGGCCGTGACGAATCCGCGGCCCCGCCGGCTCTCCAGCGTATTCAGGGATGTCCCTCAGCGCATCGACCACGTCCTGCAACGTGGACTGCTGGGTGAGTCTCTCATCCAGGTGGGCCTGCACGACGGTTTCCGTCACGATGTCCAGCGGCAAATGTATGTTCATCAGGGGCATACCCAACAGGCGGGCACATGACCCGACCCGGTCATAGTTCCTGGGGTGAGCAGCCCGCTCCACGGATCCCATGCGTTCCCGGAGAACCTTTTGCGCCTTGTTGATCGGCACGCCCGCCCCGGTCA
>SKXF01000054.1 GCA_007128555.1 Clostridia bacterium
CGACGCTAACAGATCAGGACGATGAGCGTCCACGGCATCTTCACGTACCGCCCTCTTGCCCACGTTTAACTGATCCACCCTCGTTGAGCCACCCCAGGATGCCGTGCTCCATGCTGAAAGCCTCACAGCCGACCTGGCGCAGGAGGTAGGCGGCTCGGGCACTCCGGAACCCCAGCTGGCAGTATAGGATGACGGGGCCGTCGCAACTCACGGGTAGATCATTCCCCTTCCTCACCATGTCTTCAAGGTCTCCCAGGGGGAGGAAGTGGCTGTTGGGTATGCACATTGCCCGCCTTTCCACCTCTTCCCTGACATCGATGAGCTGCCACGAGTCGTTCGCTAGTTGCTCTCGGACTTCTCTGGGGCTCATCTCCCATGTACTCCGTTCGGCTAGGAAGGAGGCCGGAAGGTCCCCGTCCTCGCCCGAGGGTAGGGGGACTCCGCAGAACTGCTCGTAATCGATGAGCCCGGTGATGCTTGGATCATCGCCGCATACGGGACAGTCGGGGTTGCGGCTCCAATCAAAGGTAGAGTATTCGACGTTGAGGGCGTCATAGATGAACATTCTGCCCGCGAGGGTCCGCCCTGTTCCCAGGATGATCTTGATGGCTTCGGTTGCCTGGAGGCTTCCCATGTGACCCACCAGGGCCCCGATGATTCCCGCCTCGGCACAGCTGGGAACACTGCCCGCCGGGGGCGGCTCCGGGAACAGGCACCGGTAGCAGCCGTTTCCCGGGAGGAAAGTGGCGGCCTGCCCGTGCCACTGCAGCACGGCAGCGTCGACTAGGGGTTTTTCCAGCATGACGCACGCGTCGTTGAGCAGGTAGCGGGTGGGAAAGTTATCACAGCCGTTGATGACCAGATCGTAGTCCGAGATCAGTTCCAGAGCGTTGTCCGACGTGAGGAAGGTCTCGTGGGCCCTGACTTGCACCGTTGGGTTCATCTCCAGCAAGTGGGCCCGGGCAGAGTGAGTCTTGGGGTGACCAACGTCGGAGGTGCCGTGCAGGATCTGGCGGTGGAGGTTGGAAACGGTGACACGATCCCCGTCGACGATTCCTAGGGTGCCGATGCCTGCTGCGACCAAGTAGATGGCGGCCGGTGAGCCCAGTCCCCCCGCACCCACTACCAGAATGCGGGCGCGGGACAGCTTCTGCTGGCCCTCCATTCCCACCTCCTCGAGGAGAATCTGCCGCGAGTAGCGGTGAAGATCTTCCCCGGTGAAGCCAAATCTCTCTTGGGCCGTATCCAATGAGATGCCTCCTCTCCCTGACAGTTTAGCGGATGTCACCACCCGCGGAAAACGGGGGTCGTTTGATGCAGCTCAGTGATGGAGAGATAGTATTTCAGTCCATCGGGTGTGCAGCCGCCAGGACATCGGTGGTGTCCTTCATGGGGCCGGGATGGGGATGGTCCCGTGTGGATCGAGATGAAGTGGACCTCGGCAGCGCGGGGGGTTAACCACGCCCGAGATCCTGAAGGAGTTTCTCTCCGAGCTTCCGAGCCCGGTTATAGCTGCAGAGCGCCATACCTCAGCTGGAATCCGGGGTTTGGCCGAAGATCCTCCGGGCGACGATGAGAGTTACAAGGTGGCTATGCGGGCACCGGATCTCGCTTGTATCGAAAGCACGGGGACGGGACAGGTCCTGGGTGTAGCAAGGGTGGCTTACTCTCAATATCAGTGAGACCCTGAGGGCAGGAGAGATGGCCTCGGCCGAGGGCATGAGGGTACTGGTCGAGCCTCGCCTCACACACTCTCAATCGAAGGGAGAGCGCTGTTAGGGAGGATCTAATCGGGCGCGCAGCTCCCGATCTCACCAAAACTTATTCGATATGATCCTTACGGTCGGCTGGTGCGAAGAGCGAGGCCAACCTGCCAAACATGCGGGCAGTTGCCCCTCCGCTTGCAAGGAGTGGGAGTTCACACCGGAGTTTGCCTTCCGATACTCTCGGGTAAGGTTATCCTAGAGGATTAGCATGAGCCCACTATGAAGAGTACCTTGTCAACATTACTCTGCGTGAGTTACCGCGCGGGTATACGATAGAATCGTTGAGGGAGAATTCCAATGTACAGGGATCCGGTATGTCAGCTGGAGTTGCTCGAAGATGATGTCGTCGAAACGAGCAAGTATGAAGGAGAAATGTACCATTTCTGCTGCTCAGGATGTAAGGAAAAGTTCACTGATAATCCTGACGCCTACGTCAATCCGGGCTGGTGGCGGAGACTTGTGAAGTGGCTTGGGGAATCTAACGAGAAGGAATTCGGCAAGAGTGGCCCCCGTTGTCACTGAAATCTTCAGTACTGAACGCCTGGGCCGGCGCCTCATCAAGAGGAGCGCGTTGCAATATTACTTCGCGAGAGTCTGCAAGGACGTAGCGATTGTGAGAGATTCTAGGAAGTTGGTAGTAATCGGACTCAGCCTGATGCTTTCGTTATTCATGCTGTCAGGTGTAGCTGCTGCAAATCGGGGGAGCGGACCTGAGCGACCTGAAGCAAGAGGCTTCCACAGTGGAGTTGTCCTCAACGTTGATGGAGAAGATTATTATTTCATTGGACCACCCATTGAAGAAGGGGCAGATGAGCTTGACGTCCCCGGGCATGAATGGGTAGTTGCGGGACCCAACAGAGTGGTGGGCAAGCACTACAATACCGGGCCATTTGGAGCACCGCAGTGGTGGTCTTCAGACGCTCCTGACGGTGAACTGCTCTATCTAGTGGACGGTATTATTGACACATGGACGGAAGAAAAAGCAGACTGGTACGCTGAAAATGGCTATGTTCATTACCATATGTTGGTTTCTGTAGATGAGGGAGAACTGCATCCGGACAAGGTCGTTTGGCTCAAGCATACCGCCAGGACGTTCTTCACCCTGGATGGTGGCCCTCCCCATCATGAAGGGGAACATTGGGTAACTCCAGGGATCGACTACGAGTTCATGCCGAATTATATGGTGGAATACGAAGGCGAACCCCATCACTGAGATCGATGTCGATAGGAATCAGGTTGTCCTGAGCGCGCCTCTTGTCCGTTCAGGAAATGCATATGGTTAGAGTTAGCATGTGATCTTGTGGATGAAGTACAGCAAGACGAATCTTCAAGCCCACCAGAATAGAAGGAGAGAAGAGCCTCGACCCGCATAGGTTCGGGGCTCTTCTGCGCTTTGGGGGAACGAGGTTCTTTCACGGATTTGTCACTAAATCGCCCGAGCACGTCGTGTGATCGGCACTTACCGAACCGGCTTGACCGGCGTTCTTCCGGAACATAGATACATTCTGGCTGATTAGCGGGTGGGCATCACACAGGAGATCTTGAGCAATCAGTCAAACTAGAGAGTGGAATTCGACGTGATTCATCGAGTCCGGCTGCACACATTAACGGGAAAGGGGGAGGTGAGAATGCCGTGAACGATCCTCACGTGGAAGAACTGTGTTACGATCTGTGCGTGGACTTGTAAGCGGCTACGCTAGGATATCCACAAGGGTGTGCGGACGTTTTCTGGGACTGTCCACACGGCCCACCCGAGATTCCTCCTGTATTCCTTGCGGCTGATAGCGGTAGCGGACTGGATCCCCGCCGATGGTTTGGCTGATGAGGTCTAGCGTCGGGGAATTTGGAGGAAGACGAACAGTTGGGATGATCGTGAGCGCATTCGAATGCTGAATTCGAGCCGAATTCCTTCGGGTCATTCACATTCCCCTCTGCTTCCCCTCGCGTTATTTCGTACGCAATATCGCCTCCTGGTGGCGAAATCGCCATCCAGTGGATCGCCACCGGTCCTTACCGTATCAAGGCTTGACATCGGTGCGAGACAGATATAGCGTGAAGTTCAAATTATATCGGCATTTCTTATCCAGAGTGGCTGAGGGACTGGCCCTATGAAGCCCGGCAACCTGCGGAATATC
>SKXF01000459.1 GCA_007128555.1 Clostridia bacterium
ACACCCGACAGGCTCCAATCTCATTGATCTCTTCGAGGTAGCAGAGGGTGGGAATGGTGATTGAAGCCCCCCGAGCTGCCTGGAGAATCGTGCTTCCGGGCTCGGCTACCACTTCACGTCCGTTGATCTGTAGTCTAACCTCATTCACTGCAGTCACCCCCAGTCATGAGTTTGCAGCCTCGTCTTCGATGACGTCATCGACATCACACCGCAAGCATCGCGTTGCCTCTGCCAGGGCCTGTTTCACGGTATAGCCAAGTTCGACGGTATCGAACTGAGCCTTTCTGTCCCCGGCTGGAGCCTTCGGCATCACCTCACGCGCCGTCTTTGTCTCCACGATGTCATGACCGATAACCCTCGCTACGGAACGATCGGTGACAATCACACCATCGCCTCCGAGATACGCATCCATGGCCGATGCGGATTTCTTACCAGCTGCAATAGCCTCGATCACTGTAGCGGGGCCGGTGACACAATCACCGCCAGCAAACAACCCGGCAACACTCGTTTCAAGGGTAGCGTTGTCGACAGCATAGGTGCCCCAGTTAGTGACTTCCACGGACTCGCCGCCAAGGGTGAATCTGTCCTGGGGCTGCTGGCCGATCGCTACGATGACCAGGTCGACATCAATTGTGAAGGAGGAACCATCGATGGCTACCGGGCGAGGCCGACCACTCCGGTCATAGTCGCCGAGTCGCATCCGTTCGCATTCAAGTCCGGAGACGACCCCATCTACTCCCAGGGCTCGAACGGGCGATGCGAGGGTGATGATCTCAATGCCCTCGTCCTCCGCATCTTCGATCTCTTCAGGAAGGGCTGGCATATCCTCTCGCCTGCGCCGATAGGCGATCTTCACCTCTGCAGCGCCCAACCGAAGGGCTGTTCTCGCCGCATCAACTGCTGCATTTCCGCCTCCAACTACGGCGACGGTCTGCCCACCCAGGTCAGGGACCTCGCCCAGGTTGACATCTCGCAAAAAGTCAATTCCGTGGGTGACACCCTTCAAATCCTCGCCAGGAATACCCAGCCGGGTACTCTCGTGCGCACCCGTTGCCAGGAAAATGGCCTGGTACCCATCGGCCCTCAACTGATCAAGGGATATGTCTGCACCGATTCTGACCCCTGTCCTGATCTCAACCCCCATCTTACGCACCGTTTCGATCTCAGCATCCAACACGTCTGGGGGCAGCCGATAGTCCGGGATACCCGTTGCCAATAAGCCACCAGGCACAGGCAGTGCCTCAAAGACCGTGACGGAGTATCCTTTGCGACCCAGGAAATAGCTGGCAGCAAGACCAGCGGGACCGGATCCTATAATGGCAACCTTTCCGTCCCTCGAATGCCCTCTGGCATGGACAGGCAGTTCCCCCATCTTACGGAGGGTCTCGTCAGAAACAAACCTCTTGAGGGCTCTGACCGCGATCGGATCATCGATCTGCTCACGCTGACACTTTCTCTCGCACGGATGATCACAAACATATCCGCATACGGCCGGTAGCGGCATCTCCTCCTTGATGAGAAGATAGGCCTCCTCAAACCGGCCCTGGCGAACCAGGTCCACGTACAACGGTATGTCCACACCTGCCGGGCAGGCATTCTGACACGGTGAGATGAACAGAGAGGCACAGACCGACGCCGGGCATTCCTTGCGCTCGACGTGGGCTTCATACTCCTCGCGGAAATACCGGATGGTCGTCAGGACAGGATTGGGGGCGGACTGCCCCAGCCCACAAAGAGCCGATTCGGTAATCTGTTGTCCCAGCTCTTCCAGAGTGTCCAGGTCCTCCATCCGTCCTCGGCCGGACGTTATCCTTTGGAGGATTTCCAGCATGCGCTTGGTGCCTATGCGACACGGGGGACACTTCCCACACGATTCGTCCTGCACAAACTCCAGGAAGAACTTGGCGAAATCCGGCATGCACGTATCTTCGTCGAGGACGATCAGGCCACCAGAACCCATGATCGTGCCCAATTCGGTCAATGATTCATAGTCGACGGGTGTATTGAGAAACTCAGCCGGAATGCACCCACCGGAGGGGCCGCCCGTCTGGGCCGCCTTGAACTTCTTGCCGCCAGGGACACCACCTCCAATGTCAAATATGATCTCGCTGAGGGGTGTGCCCATGGGCACTTCGACCAGACCTGTGTTGTTAACATCGCCAGCAAGGGCAAAGACCTTGGTTCCCTTGCTCTTCTCAGTGCCAATACCGGCAAACCATTCTGATCCACGAAGGATGATCGGGGCGACGTTGGCAAAGGTCTCGACATTGTTCAACAGCGTCGGTTTGCCCCACAACCCCTCACTCGCAGGAAAAGGTGGCCTGGGCCTGGGCTGTCCTGTGCGTCCCTCTATGGAGGCCAGTAGCGCCGTTTCCTCTCCACAGACAAAGGCCCCTGCCCCTACCCTGATCTCAATCTCAAAACCGAAACCACTGCCGAAAATATCGTCGCCAAACAACCCGTACTCGCGAGCCTTCAAGATGGCACGACGCAGACGTTCCACGGCGAGGGGATACTCTGCCCTCACGTATACGTATCCCTTCCGGGCGCCGACTGCATAGCCAGCAATAGCCATGGCCTCTAGGATACTGTGCGGATCACCCTCAAGTATGCTGCGATCCATGAATGCTCCGGGATCACCCTCATCAGCATTGCAAACCACGTACTTCGTCTCCCCAGGGGCTTTAGCCGTGAATGCCCACTTGAGACCCGCCGGAAAACCCGCCCCACCCCGTCCACGCAGACCTGATTTCTTGATAACATCCACAACTTCGTCCGGCTGCATAGAAGTGAGAACCCTGGCGAGTGCGACGTACCCGTCGCGGGCAATGTATTCCTCAATGGAATCCGGGTCAATTACGCCTGCGTTTCGAAGCGCGATCCTGGTCTGACGACTGAAAAAGGGCATATCCTCCCCGGTGGGAATGGACTCTTCACTGCCGGGAAGTCTGTAGGTCAGCTCCTCAACGACTCGTCCCTTCAGAAGGTGCTCTTCAACAATGGTGAAAGCATCTTCCGGCTTAACTTTCTGGTAGAGAACACCTTCGGGATAGACAACAATGACTGGACCGAGATCGCAGGGCCCCATGCAACCAGTCTCCACCACGCGGACTTCATCCTCCAGTCCGCATCTGTACAGAGCCCGGGTAAGCTCTGTTGACACCTCTTTGCAGCCTGACGATATGCAGCCGGCACCTGCACACACCAAGATGTGAGCACGATAGGTACTCATTACTCACCCTCCTCTTCTCCCCATCCTTTGGCGTCCCAACGACCCTGTGTGGGTCACCAACCTCTACCTTTGCAGTGCGCCTCCGCCCTGGTGGACATCCGTACTGGTGCGAGGCAACAGTACGGCGTCAAGGGAAGCATGGCAACGGTCATCTAATCCCTCACGAAGCAACTCGAGATGCTCATCCAGGTATCGGCTCAGCCAACGAAGTACCAGTGGACTCCGCACATCCACATCCTCTAGCAACCCTGCTACCTCACCTGAATCGAACGAGAAGAGATGGCCGTCTACCGTATGCTCATAAACAATGCGTATCTCGGGATTGGCCGCCAGGAGGACGATCAGTGTAGATCCCATATCACCAAGCGGTGGTCGATCCACGTGAGCCAATCGAAACGTCGCCAACACACACGTACCGTCTGAGTCAGACGTCAACTCCAGATCACCGCCTACCGACCTGCATGCGCTCTCGAGAAGGGCCAGGCCCAACCCCACCTTGCGCGTGATCCGGGTGGTGGTGAAAGGATCCGTAACCGTGGAGAGTATTTTGGGATCGATGCCACCTCCGTCATCTGCAATGGATACAGTCAGACGGTCCTCTGCGGTGTCCTCCCGAACAGAGATGGTAATCTGTCGAGCGCCAGCGCTAACA
>SKXF01000441.1 GCA_007128555.1 Clostridia bacterium
AAAGTGTTCAGCCTGTCGCCCCAGCTCCTGGAGGCCTGGGGCATCGAGGAGGCCGATGGCCGTCTGAAGGTGCCGGTGACCCACCGTGTTCCTGCCGCTGTCATGGGTTCGGGCCTGGGGCAGGCTTCGGTCCATCGCGGGGACTATGATATCACCCTGTTCGATGAAAAGACCGCGTCCGAATACGACCTGAACCACCTCAGGTTGGGAGATATCGTGGCTATCGTGGATGCGGACCACTCCTACGGCCGCATTTACCGTACCGGGGCTGTGTCCATCGGGATCATCATCCACGGCGACTCCTTCGTCGCGGGGCACGGGCCTGGCGTCACTTCACTGATGACGGCAAAGGGCGGAGAGATTGAGCCCGTAATCAACCCGGATGCCAACATCGCGTCGATCCTGAAGCTCAGAACCGACCTCTGATTCTAAACGGGAGGCTCCCCGCGGGGAGCCTCCCAGGCCTGTCAGTCTCCCTTGATCACAGCCAGCGGTCGGAGCCGGGCCACCTTGCGAGTCAACCCGATCTCAGCCAGGGTCTCGACCACGTCGTCGATGTCCTTGTACGCCCCGGGAGCCTCATCGAGCACCTTGCCGACAGCAACGCCCCCGTAGATGACCCCTCCCAGTTGCTCCTGGAAAGCATCAAAATTGAATCGCTTCCGAGCCGCGGTGCGGGACATCAGCCGGCCCGCTCCGTGATTGACCGAATAATACGTCTCCCCGGTCCGCTCCGTGCCCACGGTCACAAAGGAACCCGTCCCCATGCTTCCGGGAATGATGACCGGATGGCCCGTATCGCGGTATCGCGGGGGATTGTCCCGGTGCCCCGGCGGCAGGGCCCGGGTGGCTCCCTTTCTGTGGACCAGGAGCCGTCGACCGCGGTGGTCCTCGAACTTGGCGATGTTGTGAGCCACATCGTAGACCACGTCCAGGCCCAGGCTGAGGTCTCCCGATCCGAGAACCTCGGAGAAAGCCAACCGCACATCGTGGGTCAGCAGCTGCCGATTGGCAAAGGCATAGTTGACCGCACAGGCCATGGCAGCCAGGTAGTCGCGACCCTCGGGAGAACCGATGGGGACGCAGGCAAGGCCCTTCGAGGGCAGGTTGATCCCATAGGCCCGCGCCCTCTGTCCCATCAGGTTCACGTAGTTGGAGCAAATCTCGTGTCCAAATCCCCGGCTCCCCGTGTGAATCATCACGGTGAGGTCGCCCTCTGCCAGTCCGAAGCGCCCCGCCGCATCCCGGTCATAAACGCGCTGCACTTCACTCAGCTCGATGAAATGGTTGCCGCCGCCGATGGTGGCCAGCTGGTTGCCTCGCTTCTTCGCCTTCCTGCTGACAGCTCCCAGGCGGGCGCCCTCCAGCCTTCCCATCTCCTCGATGGCCTCCAGATCCTCGTGTCTCCCGTATCCGGCGCCAATGAGGGCAGAGGCGCCCCGGGTGGCGACGCTCTCCAGGTTCACGCCCCCCAGGTCACCCCGTGCGCCCGACTTGCCCACGCCGACAGGAATGCGGCGCAGGATCCCGTCCAGCAACGACCTCAGATCGTCTGCATCCAGGTCCCCCGCAAAGATATTGGTGCGCAGCAGCCGAACCCCGCAGTTGATGTCATACCCCACGGCTCCGGCCGACACCACGGACGTGTCAACGTCCTTCGCCCGGGCGCTCACCGCCATCACTCCCCCGATGGGGAGCCCATAGCCCACGTGCAGGTCCGGCATCCCCACCACGGGATCCTCGACCCCGGGCAGGGCCGCTCCATCCATCAGCTGGCTGAGGGAATCCGGTTCAGCGGCCTCCTTCAGCGCCGCATTCAGGTAGACGATGGCATCCACGCCCATGTCGCCCCTGCGTCGAAGCCGCCATCGATTGCGTCCGGCCGATTCCATCTTCATGGCGTTCATCCTCTCAAGGCATGGGTTTCGAAGTGCCGTCGCCAGAGGAAGCTGTCTACCGCTCCCCCGACCCTACCGTGGCATGGAATCGGGCCTCATGCGATTCCACCAGATCAATAACAGACCGATCAGGATACCCAGGCCGGTCTGGGCCAGGTTGAAATAGGTCTCGGGCAAAACCGCGGGGGCGCCATACATGAAATAGGTGGCCACACCGTAACCGGCGATGGTCACCAGGGCCCCTGCGATCATGGCACAGGCATTGCGAATCAGGGAGGTGCTTCCCATGGCGATGTAGCCGACAACCACAGCCGTCAGGCCCTTGATGATGAAGGTCGGCAGCGTCCATACCGCGTAGCCGCTCAACAGATCGGCCAGTGAAGAGCCAATCGCAGCGGCCATCCCCCCGGTCACAGGGCCCAGCAGGATGGCGCTCGCATAGATCAGTCCATCACCCAGGTGGTAGTAACCCGTGGCACCCGGTATGCGAAGATACATCGTAGCCAACATGATCAGGGCTCCAAATACGGCACCGAAGGTCAGCCTGCGCGTGTCAATGGATGATTGCTGGTTTCTGCTGCTTTTCAATGAACTCACCCTCTCCAGGAAATGTGTACAAAATGCGAAACCCCGACCATCGCCGGGGTGCGGAGGGTGCGAAAGATCCTGGCAGGCAACCATGGGCCGAGCCAGTGATTTCGTACGCTCCGCCTCCTCCCAATCAGACTGTACTGTCGGCCCCGGAATCTAACCGGAATCAACCGCTGAGGCTGATGGGCTCGTCTCCTGCGGCCGAAGCCGCGGAGCTTTACCACCGGTTGGGAATTGGAGAGGACTCCCCTCCTCACCCTGCCACGAAGACGCAGCGTCGCCCCGGCCGGAGCCGGGACGGCATATGTGGGCCGGTCCCCACGGAAGAGAACGACCCTCTCCATTTATTTTACGTCACACAACCAAAATCGGCAACTCGAACCGGACCTGCGCCGGATATCAATCCGAAGCGCAAGCACGCCCCCGGGACCGAATCAGGTTTGGATGTGTTAGCCCCCAGGGCGACGAACGGGGTGATTTCGATCCAACTCCCTGGCGAATGCCAAAACGCCGCCACAGCGCCAACAGGCGAACCACAGGCCGGGTGGCCGGTACCACGTCGGGCTGCTTCGCGGGGGCCTAACCTACCTGGTGACAGGGGAGCACGGCATATGGGAACATGGCAGGCCAGGGGCAACGTCTGCAGGGGGCATCAGGCGGGCGGTTCACAACCGTAGAACTGTCTCCAGAACTGTCTCCGGTATGGCATGAAGGCATCCTGTTCTACGGCCCGGCGAAGCTGCCTCATCAACTCCCCCATGAAGTGCAGGTTGTGGTACGTGGTGAGATGGTACGCGAGAATCTCATCGGCCTTGACCAGGTGACGAATGTACCCGCGGGTGTAGTTGCGGCAGCTGTAGCAATCACAGCCGGGATCCAGGGGGCGCTGATCCCGGGCATAGGTGGCGTTTCGGATCGTCCGCGTTCCCCGGGACGTCAGAACCGTCCCATGCCGGGCCATGCGCGTCGGATAGACGCTGTCGAACATGTCAATCCCGTGCCGCACCGCCTCGATGATGATATCGGGGCTTCCCACCCCCATGATGTACCGGGGCCGGTCCGCCGGCATCTCCGGCGCCGTGGCCTCGATGACGCGATACAGGTCCTCCTTGGGCTCACCGACGCTCAATCCCCCCAGGGCGTAGCCATCAAAATCCAACGACGCGATCTCTTGCAGGTGGCGGTGCCTCAGTGACACGTCGGTCCCCCCCTGGACGATTCCGAACAGGGCCTGCCCCCCACCCGTTCCAGCAGACAGGCAGCGCTCTGCCCAGGCCGTTGTGCGCCGAAGGGACGCCTCCAGGGTCGGCAGGTCGGCAGGGAGCGCGGGACAGTGATCCAGGGGCATGACAATATCAGCTCCCAGGTTCCGCTGGATCTCCATG
>SKXF01000004.1 GCA_007128555.1 Clostridia bacterium
CGCCCCCCGGAGAAACCCGCATCAGATCTCGTTCACGAAGTAAACAACACCCATCGACAACCTCATGGCGAGGGCGGCAGATCCTGAACATGACGGCCAAAAACAATGGCAGCAATTTCTCGATTCGATAGGCACATATAACAGCAATGGAGATGATCAACCGATGGATATTTCAAGGGCCGTACCGTACCTGGAAGGCGCGGTGCAGGATCGAGCGGCGGACGTCTACGAGATCAGCCGAGAGCTTTTCGAGAGTCCAGAGATCGGCTACGAGGAGATGCGCTCGAGCGCACTGCTTCGTGACTACCTGCTGAAACAGGGCTTCGAGGTGCAGATGCCCATCGCCGGGCTGGACACAGCCTTCGTTGCCCGTTCTGGGAGCGGGGGCGAGAGCACTGTCGCCATGATCCTGGAGTACGATGCCGTACCGGAAGTCGGCCATGGATGCGGACACAACCTGATCGCCGCCGGCACAGCGGTGGCCGGAGCTGCTGCCAGGTCCCTGATGCACGAGCTGGGCGTGACAGGGGTCCTGGCGCTGATCGGAACACCCGCTGAAGAGGGCGGGCTGGGCAAAATGAGAATGCTGGAACATGACGTCTTTGAGGACCTGGATGCCGCCCTGCAGTTTCACCCCGATCGGCTCTGGGGACACGATGAGGCCCAGCTGTCCGCCCAGGGGATCCACATTTCCTTCGAGGGAGAGCCAGCACACAGCACATCTGCCCCCTGGAATGGGATCAATGCCCTGGATGCGGTCATCCAGACCTTCAACGGGATCAATGCCCTCCGAGAACACCTCTCCGCAGACCTGAGGATCAGCGGGGTCATTGACGATGGCGGTGGGGACATCGCCCTGGTGCCACAGCACGCTGCGGCCCATTTCCGCGTCCGTGGCTACGACACGGGGCAGGTGAAGGAAGCCGTTGAGAAGCTGCGAAGGTGTGCCGAGGCAGGGGCACTGGCAACGGGCGCATCGCTCAGGTGGCGCGCGGGGCCCTTTGAACCGAGCCCTGTGGCCAATCCAGCCCTCAGGGATCTGGCCGTTGAATGCGGGGGTTCGTTCGGCGTCGACTTCGCAACGCCCAGGCGCATATCCGAGACCACGGATTTTGGTGCGGTATCCGAAGTCGTACCGGCTCTGCTCCTCCGGGCCAGGTGCTGGCCCGCGGGCACCGTGTCTCACACCCCGGATGCGGCGAGAAAAACCCTGGAGCCCATGGCCCAGGAAGCCGCCCTTCGAACGGCAAAAACCCTCGCCCTGATGGCCGTACGTATGCTGGATGACCCGTCCCTGGCCGAGCAATGCTGGGACGAGCACATTGCGAGAAAGGATGATCGTTGACATGAAAGGCAGGAAGCTCCTCATGATTCCGGGGCCGGTGGAGTTCTCTCCCGAGGTCCTGAGCGCCCTGGGACAACCCACAACGAGTCACGTATCTCCAGGCTTCATCGAGTGCTTTGGACAGTGCCTGGAGATGATGCGGCGAGTCTTCTTGGCCCCAACGTCGCAGCCCTTCATCGTTGCCGGAACGGGAACCCTCGCCATGGACATGGCTGCCAGCAACCTCGTTGAACCGGGAGATCGGGCCCTGGTGATCAATACCGGGTATTTCGGTGACCGCATGGGCGACATGCTCTGCCGCTACGGCGCCGAGGTAGACCACCTGGATGCTCCTGTCGGCGACGTCGCATGCGCAGAGCGGCTCAGGGAGGCCCTCGAGGACAAGGACTACGCCCTCGTGGCCATGACCCACGTCGATACGTCCACGGGTGTGCTGACAGATGTGAAGGGCCTGTCCGCCGCAGCAAAGGATGCGGGGTGCCTGACCATCGTCGATGGTGTCTGCGGGACCGCCGGTGCCGAGTGCCGCTCTGATGAATGGGGTGTGGATGTGCACCTGACCGCCTCGCAGAAGGCGATCGGTGTTCCTCCCGGCCTGGCCCTGGTGACCGTCAGCGAAGATGCCATGGAGACGTTCGAGAACAGGCAGACCCCCGTTGCAAATTACTACGCAGACATCAACAACTGGCTGCCCATCATGCAGGCGTACGAGGCGAGAAAGGGAGCATATTTCGGCACGCCGGCCGTCAATCTGATCTATGCACTCCATGCCAGTCTTCGCGAGATCCTCGATGAAGGTATGGAAGCGCGTTTTGCCCGCCATCGCAGATTGGCCCGGGCCTTCCGTGCCGGGGCCTGTGCCCTGGGCCTGGAGATGGTTCCAAGAACCGAGGAACTCGCAGCACCCACCCTGTCGGCCCTGTACTATCCCGAGGGAATCGATGCATCACTGACCGGCCACATCAACGCAAACGGGGTCATTGTCGCCGGAGGCCTGCATCCGCAAATCAGCGATCAATACTTCCGGGTGGGTCACATGGGCGTATGCAACGAGTCGGATATTCTCGCGACGGTCGGCGCCATCGAGCGGGCGCTGGCCTGCATGGATCATGGTTTCGCGGCGGGTGCCGGCGTCCGGGCAGCACAAGACGTGTTGAGCAACTCCGGGTGACCTTGCACAGATGAGGTTCCCTGCAAGGCGCACGAGAGATTTTTCGCCGGTTGCACGCGGCGGCACCAACACCCGGATCCTGTTGAGGAAGGGACTTCGTGATGACAGTGAACCTGAGGGGCTATCCTGACCTGGATTACAGGTCTCAATACGATATTCCAGCGGGTCCATACGAGCTGAAAACGGAGCAATTCCAGCGCCGGATCGAGAGGGTCAGGGAGCATCTGTTGCAGCGGGACCTGGACGGGCTTCTCGTCATGGACCCCCTCAACATCATCTACCTGTCCGGCCTGCACTTCCTGCCGACCGAGCGCCCGATGGGCCTGTATATTCCGGCACAGGAGGGCTGCCCCATGTTCCTCATTCCCCGCATTGATGAAGACATCACGGGCACGTGGTGGCTCCATGAATCCTGCTCCTATTTCGACTATCCTCTGTCGGATGGAAACTTCAAATGCCCGGGACAGCCGGTGGACATGGGAGACTGGTTCATCGATGCGATTGAACGGAACCGGGGCCGGCTGCGGAGATTGGCCCTCGATGACGGGAGGGTCCTTCGCAAGGCAAAACAGTACAACGATCTTGAGATCGTCGAGGATCTCGCGGATGATCTCATGATGAGACGCATCATGAAGACTCCCGAGGAGATTGAGCTCATGAAGAAGGCCATAGGCTTCGGAGATCTCATCATGGAATACGCCTACCACCTGGTGCACGAGTACGGTACGGATCTCCGCGACGTCGACATCCGCAGGATCTGTGAAGCCTTCGGCCAGGATCTCATGTTCAGCCAGATCGACGTCGACGGCCGACCACACAAAGGCGCGGGCACGGGTGTGGATGCCTGGTGCCGTGCGGGCGTCACCACGGCCTATCCCCATCCTAACCAGCCCTCGAGGACCGGGATCGAGCGCAATCAATCCCTGCAAGTTGCACTGGTCATCCGCGTGGCTGGATACGCTGGAGAGTACTACCGTGCGTGGCACGTGGGACCCATGGAACCTGAAGCAGAGGAGCTGTGGGCTGCACACACGGAGGTCACCATCCTTCAACAGGAGCTCTCGCGGGACGGGATGAAAGCGTCGGACATAGCATCCCGATGCCTGGGCTACTATGAAGATCGGGGCCTATCGCGTTACGTGTATCATAGGCCCGGGCACGGACAGGGCGTAGAGGGACACCAGCCACCCTACATCTCGCTGGGTGATGATACCATCCTTCGAGAAGGGATGTGCTGGTCCAACGAACCTGGGCTTTACAATGTGCAGGGCGGATACGGCTACAATCACTCCAACCTGGTGATCACCCGACAGGACGAAGGCGAGGTACCTA
>SKXF01000369.1 GCA_007128555.1 Clostridia bacterium
TCAGTCCCGGGAGCACCATCTCCCGGAGAGCCGCCTGGGTGCTGATATCCACGCAGCGAGCAGAGTCCGCCTTGGCCGTGCCCTCCATCAGGCCGGGAATCTCCGCAAACTGGCGTCGAACCTCCTCGACCATCTCAAAGGCAGCCCGGCCCACGGCCTTGAGGGCCATCGAGGAGAACAGGAAGGGCAGCATGGCACCGATGAACAGGCCAATCATGGTCTCGGCCCGGGTCACATCGATCCGGTCCAGCCCGACGACCTGGGTGTAGGCGGAGAAGAGGGCAAGGGCAGTCAGTGCAGCCGATCCGACCGCAAACCCCTTGCCGATCGCAGCTGTGGTGTTCCCCAGGGCATCCAGGGTATCGGTCACCTCTCGGACCCTCTTATCCATACCCGACATCTCGGCGATCCCACCGGCATTATCGGCAATGGGTCCGTAGGCGTCGACAGATAACGTCATCCCGATGGTCGCGAGCATCCCCACTGCAGCCAGGGCAATGCCGTAGAGCCCAGCAAAATAGTAAGACGCGAGAATCGCCAGGGCGATGGTGAGCACGGGCAGGGCGGTGCTCTGCATGCCCACTGAGAGGCCCGTTATGATGTTGGTTGCAGCTCCTGTCTTGCAGGACTCGGCGATTTCCACGATAGGAGCCCCCGAGGTGTAGTACTCGGTGATCGCCCCGATAATGATGCCGGCCAACAGGCCTGCCACGGTGGCATAAAAGGGACCAATATTCCCGAGAAATCCGTCAATGATGAAGTAAAAAGCAACGGCAGCCAAAAGTGCACTCAGGTAGGTTCCATTGCGCAGCGCTCCTGCGGGATTCCGTCCTCCGTACAGGCGCACGTAGGACGTGCCAATCATCGACGCGACCAGTCCCGCCGCTACCAGGATCAGTGGGACCAGGACGCCGTCAGGGCCAAAAATAACCAGTCCGATCGCCATGGCCGCGATCACCGACCCGACGTAGGATTCAAACAGGTCCGCTCCCATGCCTGCGGTATCGCCCACGCAGTCGCCGACATTGTCGGCGATGGCCGCAGGATTGCGGGGATCATCCTCGGGAATGCCGGCCTCCACCTTGCCCACCAGGTCGGCTCCGACATCGGCGGCCTTGGTGTAGATCCCTCCGCCGACGCGGGCGAACAGCGCGATGGAACTGGCCCCGAGGGCGAATCCATTAATGATTTCAGGAGTTCGGTATATTATGTAGAGAAAGCCCAGTCCAATGAGACCGAGTGATGCCACTGAGATGCCCATGACCGCACCCCCGGAAAAAGCAATCCTGAGAGCCTCGGCCTGGGAAGAGCGCGCCGCCTGTGTTGTTCGGACGTTGGCCATCGTGGCCGCCCTCATGCCGATGTACCCGGCCAGGGCAGAGAACACCGCTCCCAGGATAAAAGAAACAGCCGTCTGCGATGAGATCTGCCAGGCCAACAGGGCCGCGACAATCACGACAAAAACGACCAGGGCCCGGTACTCCCTCTGCAGAAAAATCATGGCCCCCTCCTGGATCGCAGCGGCGATCTCCTTCATCTTCTTGTTCCCGGCCGATGCCCTGGCCACCGATAGGACCACGATAAATGCAAAGAGCAACCCCAATACCCCGATGATCATTGGCAAAACCTGAAATAGTTCCATTGGCAAACCCTCCAGATCCTTTCGTGCGCCTCTCCCCCAGGGAGAAGTCCCCGGGGATTCGACCCGGCCCGGTTCCCCTCGGGTCACCCAGCCGTCGCTCATCCTCCCGGTTCTTCCATAGTCTATCAATTTGCTGATGACATCATCCAGCCCGGCAGGGTCACATAACCGCTGCCTAGAACTCCTCCATCATGTAAACCTGCCGGGGCGGGAACACCCGTGACAGCATCCCCTGAACCTCACGGCACGCAATGCGCAACGCGCCGCTGGCGACCAACTGACCGGCGGAGCGGTGACCCGTGAACATCTGCGACAGGGCCCCGATACCGATCTCGAAATCCGGCTGACCATTGTCTCGTGTGACCTCGGCCTTGCCTCCCTGAACATTAAACCGAAAGACACCGTCGTTCCAATCCGCAAAAGGATCCCTGACAGCCATGGTGACGGTCGCCCGGACTGATTCCGGGTACCGAGGAAACTCGAGGGCCTGCATCACGTCCACGATGCGGAACATGATGCCCTTCTGGCGGACCACCTTGCCGGTAACATGCCAGTCCCACAGGGGGTCGTTCGGCGGCACCGTGATGCGGTATTGCCTGACCTGCGAAACATGTCCAGCCAGGAACCGGAGCTGCGCCCGGTAGGTGTCCAGGTCAACGTAAGCCATCTCAACGACGACCAGGGTCCGTTTCTCCCAATCCCCCTCGATGAAGTAGGCCAGGTAGCCAACGGGGTCGCCTGCCGTGTTCCGGCAAACATACACGTAGGGCTTCCTGTCCCATTGGGTGAGAACCCTCGTTTGCCACCAGTCTAGATCCCTTTCTATGGTGAGTTCATAGTTGCTCCCCCACGCCGAGTGCACCCGGTTCAGATCCGAGGGATCGTCTCCGGAAAACTGAGAGAACGTCCGGTTCATCTCGAAGTCCCGGGTCAGTCGGTGCATGTCCTTTTCACTGAACTTGAACTGGGAGTGGTCCGCCGACACCACCCATCCCATGGCCGCGTAAAATCCCTCGTAGAAGGGCCACAGGACGGAGGTACATAGGTTCCTCTCTCTCATCAGAAGCAGTAGTTCCCGCAGCATATTGCGAGCATGGCCCTGGAATCGATTCTCCGGCGGGGTCGCCACATCGCTGACAGCACCGAGGGGGATCATCGAACCCCGCAGTCGGCCTCGAAAGGGTATGAGCCCACAGGCGGCCACCATCTCATCGCCCCGATAGTACCCCAGCTTCTCCTCGGCGGCGGTCTCCTGCATCTTCCGCCTGGTCTCGAGCCACTGCTGCACATCCTTTTCCGGCTCGAAAGCGTAGTGCATGAAAGAATCCCAGGCCCTCTCTTCATCCTCGCTCCGCAGACCGCGGAGCTGCATCCGTTGGCTCACAATACATCCCCCCCACAGGTTTGGGACTGAAACACCCTCCAACTGTACCAAAAAAGCCCGTCTCTGAACACGTACTTCTCGCTGCAGGAAGAAGCAGTGCGTCAGTCAACCACCGGCGTCGGTGGCTGCTCGGTGGCATCCTCCAGCAGGTGAAGAACAAGATGACACTCGGCATCGCCATCGAGGAGATTGGACAGGTACTCGCACTGTATCTTGGGGTTATACGCACGATACTTCGCCTGCTGGGACAGGCAGTAAAGCCTTGCCAGGTCATTGCCGAGCTTCAACCACTCGTCGGCCAGGGAGCATGATCTCACGATCCTCTCCTGTGCCCCCATTTCGCCACCAACCTCGCAACCAATCCCAGGACCGTCGGACACCTGGTCAAAGCACTCCATCTTCGGCTCAAGGCCCCGTGCCTCAGCCTCCGCCCGAGCCTCCCTGCCGAGAGACTCACCGTACCTCCACACGGACTTCGCCAGGATCCGTTCGGTCTCGGCCCGGCCCAGTTCCTCCTTCATGCTTCGGGCGATGTAATGGTAAAGACGAGCCATGCGACGGGCCAGCCCCGTCAGATCCTCTGCATCCTGCCTACTGCTCTTTACGGGTTTCATCTTTCCTCCGGACATCGGTTCACCCCTTCTCACCAATAATGAGCATGCGCTGCACCCTGAAGCACAAACTCATCACTCATTACGTTATCAGGGGGGGTGGCCAATGATCCAGTGGGCTCACGAAGAAACGGCCCAGGAATTTCTGAAGGGAATCCGGTTTCGGGCAAAGGAAGAGAGAA
>SKXF01000463.1 GCA_007128555.1 Clostridia bacterium
CCCTTGGTGCCACGATCATAGGCGCCAGGCCCCTGGTCAGCACCTATGCCATTGAGAGGGCTGGGCTGGCCGATGCGGCAAAGGTCTCCTCCGTTCTACTGATCACGACCTGGATCCCCTTTATCGTGGTCCCTCCGATCTTTGGCCATGCCGTCACGACCACCGGCTCCTGGACAGCTCCCTGGCTTACCATGGCAGCCTTCATCGGCCTCTCTTCATTTCTGCCCTTTCTACAGCCGAAGAGAGGATACCGAGAGGTGCCAGGTGCAGAACACGGCCCTTAGCAAAATGGAGGCCCAAAGCCCTGTGTCCCTCCTTTGTACTGAAGCGGCCCGCCAAGGGTGCGGATCTGGTCGGGCACCCCAAGGCTTGCCCGACCCTTCGGCCCTCCAGGGGCACGCGCTCCTTGAAAACAGGGAGTCCACGGAAGGATTGGGCCTACACATTTTGAACTACCACGGAAGACGAACGACAAAGAAGCCTGTGCCATACCCATCGGAAGTAGGCCCTCGATCACAAATCTCACCATCTGCCGATCTTCAGAGAGGAAGGTACCCATGAGAGAATGCATCCCCCAGGTTACCAGCAAGGACTATCAACGGGCGGAGAGTTTCCTGCCCCACAACGCCCAGAAGAAGGTCTTCCGATCCTACGTTGAGCCAAACTGGATCGATGATACGGACCGGTTCTGGTACAGAGTCGACACCCCTGAGGGCAAGGAGTTCAACCTCGCCGACCCCAACAAGCCCGATAAAATGCCGGCCTTCGATCACGTCAGGCTGGCAGCGTCCCTCACACGTACGACGGGACAGGCCTACGAGCACACCAGGCTCCCCTTTGACCACATCTCCTTCAGAGATTCAATGACATCCCTCGAGTTCACTGCCGAAGGCGATCTCTGGCGCTGCGACCTCGAGACCTACGAGTGCATCCGGGTGCGGAAGGTGCAGGAGGGCGAATCCATCTCTCCGGACGGCAAGTGGGCGGCATTTCTGTCGGGTCATGACCTCTGGCTTCGCTGCCTCGAGACCGGGGATGAGCATCCGCTGACCACCGACGGTGAAGAGGACTTCTCCTACGCATCCCTGCCCGGAGCCTGCCTCAGTGCAGTCTCGGACCGCCTCCGGAACAAGACCCCCGAAGCTGTCGTGAAGTGGTCACCCGACTCCAAGCGGCTCCTGACCCACAGGCTGGACCAGAGAAAAGTTGAGAAGATCTGCCTTCTGCAGTCCGCTCCGACCGGAGGCGGCTACCGTCCCGTACCCCACTTCTACCGCTACCCCCTCCCTGGCGATGAGCACGTAGCCGAGGCTCACATGCTCACCTTTGACGTCGAGAGCCGCAAAATGACCGAGATCGATGCGCCCCCCCTCCTCGCCACCGTCCGCCCACCCACGGAGAACGACCTGGCCGGCTGGACCAGGGACGGGGTCTACATGGTCCGGATGCAGCGCGGCCATAAGAAAGTGAGCCTCGAGCTGGCCGACGCAGAAAACGGCGAGGCCCGTGTGCTACTTGAAGAAGCGGCATCGACCAACGTCGCCCCCTTCTTCAGCACGTCAGACCGCCCCGTCGTAGCCGTGCTCAACGGAGGCGACGAAGTGATCTGGTTCTCCAAGGTCGACGGCTGGGGACACCTCTACCTGTATGACGGAAACTCCGGCGCGCTGAAGCGCCAGATCACCTCGGGCGACTGGTCAGTCCGCGAAGTGCTCCACGTCGACGAAGGCGACAGGATCGTCTACTTCCTGGCCGGTGGGCGCGAAAAGGGCCGTGATCCCTACTTCCGCCACCTGTATCGGGTCGGACTCGACGGAGGCGAGTGTGAGCTTCTCACCCCCGAAGATGCCGACCACCATGTAGCTGTGTCTCCGACGGGACGATTCTTCACGGACACGTATTCGCGGGTGGACACCCACCCGGTGTCCTCGGTCCTGGCCCTCAACGGAGAGCAAGTTCTGCGTCTGGAGGAAGCCGACCTGGGGCAGCTTGAAATGCAAGGCTGGAAAGCACCCGAGCAATTCTGCGTCAAGGCCCGGGATGGGATCACAGATATCTACGGGCTGATCTACAAACCCACCAACTTTGACCCAGGCAAGACGTATCCTGTTATCGACGCCATATATCCCGGCCCCCAGGTCATACAGACGCCCAAGAGTTTCCCGACGGACGCCCGGTCAGTGGGTCGGTTCTGGTCGCCCCAGTCGGTGGCGGAGCTGGGCTTTGTGGTGGTCACCATCGACGGCATGGGGACCCCCTACCGATCCCGCGCCTTCATTGAAACGGCCTATGGCAAGAAGTTCGGTGAGGCCGGGGGGCTCGAGGACCACGTCGCCGGGATCCGGGAGCTCGCCCGCAGCCACCCCTACATGGACATCGACCGGGTCGGGATCTACGGCCATTCCGGGGGAGGCTTCGCATCGACCCGGGCCATGCTCAAGTTTCCCAACTTCTACAAGGTCGCCGTTTCATCGGCCGGCAATCACAACCAGCTGGGATACCTGGCTCACTGGGGCGAGTTCTGGATGGGTCTGCCCTGCGGTGACAACTACGACGAACAGGCCAATGTCGACCTGGTCGACAACCTCAAGGGCAAGCTGCTCCTGGCCCACGGCGACATGGACGACAACGTCCACCCCGCCCTCACCCTGCAGCTGGTCCATGCCCTGATTGAGGCAAACAAGGACTTCGACCTGCTGATACTCCCGGGCCGCAACCACGCCCTGGTGGACCTGACGAAGGGCGAAGAGGCCTCCGACATGAGGGACCCCTACTTCACCCGGAAGCTGTGGGACTACTTTGTGACGCACCTGTTGGGGACAGAGCCGCCAACGTACCGGATGCAGAACGGGTCAGAACAATGAAAGACCGCAGGCAATGGCTGGATGAGACCACGCCGATCAGCGACGACCCCCGGAGGGTCCCGGTCCCGCCAGCAGAAGAGGGGCGAGGACAGGTCTTGGTCTTGCAGGGCGGCCGGATCTTCGACGGCACAGGGGCTAAGGCCCGTCCCGGCACCCTGGTCATCGAGGGAAACCAGATCCGAATGCTCCTGCCCGCTGAATCGACCGATTGGCCCGGCGATGCCCGGGTCATCGATATCTCCGGGCAGACGGTGATGCCCGGGCTGATTGATCTGCACACCCACCTGAGCTACGACGAGCCCGACGTGCTGCTCCCCCAGGCCCAGAGCCCCTCGGATGCCACCCTCCGCGGAATGGAACGGCTCCGCTTCTTCATTGAATGCGGGATCACCAGCATCCGGGACGCAGGATCCAGCACGGACGTCCCCTTTCGCCTCAAGGCCTGGGTGGCCCAGAACCGGCTGCCCGGACCCCGGGTCTTCCCCGCAGGCTGTCTCATCACCGGTACGGGGGGACACGGTGCCGAGGGACTCAGCTCCGTGTCGTCTTCCGTGGGAACCATTCGGGAGGCGAGTGGGCCGGATGACTGGAGGAATGCCGTCCGGGAGCAATTCAAAAAGGGCGCAGACGTGATCAAGATCGCCAGCCACTTCAGCCGCGACGAGGTGCGCGCAGCGGTGGATGAAGCCCACACCCTCGGCCTCAAGGTCATGTGCGATGCCGAAACCCACTACATCCAGTGGGCCGTGGAGGCAGGAGCGGACGTGATCGAACACCCCCTGCCCCGGACCGATGCGACCATCGAGCTGATGGCCGAAATGGGGGCGCAGGCGGTGCCCACCCTGGTGCCGTACATGATCATTTTCGATCACTACGGAGGGTATTTCCATTCCACCTCGCGGAGGTTCACCTTCTCGAAGGAGGACAACCTGAACGTCGTCCGCCGGATGAAGA
>SKXF01000321.1 GCA_007128555.1 Clostridia bacterium
GCATCGTTCCACTGCCTCAGGCGATTGATGCAGCATATGAGCAGGATCTCGACCTGGTCGAGGTTGCTGCCTCGGCGGACCTTCCCGTTTGTCGGATCATGGACTACGGGAAGTATAAGTACGAGCAGGCCAAGAGCAAGCGAGAGGCTCGCAAGCATCAGAGAACGGTACAGGTCAAGGAAGTCAAAATGCGTCCCAATATTGAGGATCACGATTTCATGACAAAGACACGACATGCGAGGAGATTCCTTGACGGTGGCAACAAGGTTAAGGCCACCATCATGTTTCGAGGGCGTGAGATTGTTCACTCCAATCTCGGGCGCGAGCTACTGAAGCGCATGCGAGAGGAGTTGAAGGAGTTGGCGGATATCGAGAGAATGCCGACTCTTGAAGGTCATAATATGGTCATGGTCCTTTCTCCTAAGCGAAATCAGGAAGGTTGAGTCATATGCCGAAAATGAGAACACGTAAGGCGGCTGTGAAGCGATTCAAGAAGACAGCCAAGGGAAGATACAAGAGGGCCCAGTCGGGCAACGATCACCTTCGCAGCAAAAAGACCAGCGCGAGGCGTCGTCGCCTGAGGGGATCAACCCTCGTGTCTCCGACGGATCAGAAGCGTCTGAAGAGAATTCTCGGTTAGAGATACCCTGACAACAGCAGGAGGTAGAGTGCGATGCCACGAGTAAAGCGTGGGGTGACGAAGCGAAGACGGCATAAGAAGATCATGGATCTTGCCAAGGGATACCGGGGCGCAGGGAGTAGGACCTTCCATGTGGCAAATGAGCGGGTGCTGAAGGCTCTGTGGTATTCTTATCGTGATCGCAAACAGAAGAAGAGGAATTTTCGTCGCCTCTGGATCACGAGGATCAACGCTGCAGCCCGTCAACATGGCCTGTCTTACAGCAAGTTCATGTACGGGTTGAAGAACGCCGGTGTCGAGGTCAACAGAAAGATGCTGGCGGATATGGCAGTCAATGATGACATGGCCTTTGCGTCGCTGGTCAGGGAGGCACAGGCAAACCTCGATGACTGAATCCGGGGGCGTTGAGTCTCATTCCACAACCGGTGTTATCACCAGCCTGACGAATGAGCGGATCAAGCGGGTCCGAAGACTGGGTACGAAGAAACACCGAAAGGCCATGGGGCAGGTCCTTGTCGAGGGTGTCAGAACTCTAACGTCCGCCCTGGCGGCGGAACTGGAGTTTGACACCCTCTTTTGCTCCCAGGCGTTCTTGCAGGATCCTGTTCATAAGGGGCTGTTGATCCGCGCTGGGCGCCTGGGTGCCAAGATTTTCTCCGTCAGCGATCCGGTCATGGACCGCATCGCCAACGTTGCCTCGTCCCAGGGAGTTGTCGGGGTTGTGAACATGCCGGTGTGGACGGCTGACGAGGTGATTGCCGGCGCTGAGAGGGCTGTCCACGAGGGCCAACGGGCACTATTGGTGTGGTGCGATCGCCTCTCGGATCCAGGTAACCTGGGCACGATCATACGAACAGCCCACGGTCTTGGCGCTGCGGGCTATTTTTCAGCGCCCAATACCGTCGAGGTTTTCAACCCTGCCTCCGTGAGGGCTGCTGCGGGATCCTCCTTCTTCCTGCCGGGAGCGGAGGATGTTTACCCGGAGGCGGTATTTGGCTGCGCCAGGTCCTGTGGCTACCAGGTGGTGGCGACGGCGGCCCGGGATGGCCTGCCGCTGCAAGACCTGGACCCTGGCGTCAGAACCCTCGTCCTGGTGGGTGAAGAGGCCGAGGGACTGTCGGCAGACACCGCGGCCAGGGCCGATGTGACCGTGACCATACCGACGGTTGCGAACGTGGAGTCTCTCAATGTGGCGGCCGCCACAGCGATCATCCTGCACCATTTCAGTCCTCTCAGGGATTGAAGGGGAGGGCCGAAGGGGAGTCGATCGGTGATCGCCCCCTCCGGCAGAGCCTTTATGGTCTTTGCCTCCAGCCGCACCAGCTCAAAATCAAGGCGGCAAGTACGCGACTGCACTCGAACACGCTTTCCAGCTCCACCCCTTCATCGATTCCGTGGTTGTTGCGTCCCGTGGGGCCGTAGCAGACGCCAACGGAGTCGAACAGGTGAGCAAAGCGCGAATCGACGCCCGAAGTTCGAGCGTAGAGGGGGACGTTCTGACCCAACACCTTCTCTGCTGTGTTTTGCATGTGCTGTATGAAGGGGTGGTCCCCATCTTCCACCCACGGGTCAGCCTTCCAGCCAAACCATTCCACCTCTGGTGGATGTTCGACCAGCCAGGAGCTATCTCCGGCCGCCGTGTGCACCGTGTTTTGCACCAGGTTCTTGATGTCCTCGCGGGCCTCGCCGGGAAGAAACCCGATTCTCGCCTCCACCTCGGCCCATCCTGCCACGGTTGAGGGCCAGTCGCCTGCGCGATAGGTGCCGATGCTGAGATGACAGGAACGCCCCATGGATCCTTCCTCGAAGAAGGGGTCTGTCACCTCGCGCCCGCGCCTGCGATCGAGCTCGAACAGGGCCGCGACGATCGGAGCCATCTCGGCCACGGCATTGACGCCGAGATGCGCATTGCCTGCGTGGGCGGTCTGGCCGGCAACCTTGATGCGAAAATAGAGGATCCCCCCGTTGCCCGTTCGGATCCGGTGGCCGCTCGGCTCCACGGCCACGAAGGCATCGGCGTTGTGGCCGCGCAGGAAGCAGGCCAGTGTTCCCCCTCCGCCACCCGCCTCTTCCTCGATGACACTCTGGAGGGCGACGGTTCCAGCTGGCCGGTGACCTGTCTTGAGGATGGCGCGAAGGGCGGCCCAGGCTGACACCAGGCCGGATTTCATGTCGCTGGCGCCCCGACCGTACATCAGGCCGTCCTGTATCTCAGCCCCCCAGGGGGGATGACTCCATTGGCCCTCCGGTTCTGGGGAGACCACGTCGATGTGTCCGTTCAGGATCAGAGAGGGATGAGAGTCGTCACCTGGCAGGGTCCCGACCACGTTGGGGCGCCCATCATATCGCTTCCCGGGGGGCAGCCCCTCCCATCCGCAGTAGGCGGGGTGGTCATACAGACCCTGAACGTCCCCGGCTTCAAAGACATCCAGGTCCAGCTCCAGTTCCCGGTACAGGGTTTGCACGAGATTCTGCGCTTCTCCTTCATGTCCCACAACGCTCGGCGTCTTCACCAGCTTGGCCAGGGTTTCCAGGATCAGGTCTCGGTCCTCCTCCAGTTGTTCAAAGACGGTTTGCAGTATCGTTTGGGGCACCTGCACACTGAGTCACCTCCGATGATGATCTCGGCCTCCAGGTTTGCTGTATTGACCTTTGGCCTTGCGGGGGCGTGATCCCTTCAAGGGCTGCAGGTCTGAGGCCGCGAATCATGCCCTAATCGGGGGCACCCCGTCCGGGTGCAGTTTGAGGCGCCTTCCCATGGGTCTGTCGGTACCGGTTGGAGTGGCCAGGAGAGAGACGCCTGTGGCCCCATCGTGTTTCTGCCCTTACGATCCCGTTCGTTCTTCCGGGTGCAGGGGCCGCTTGCGGGTGGGATGTCCTGATCCGGTGCTCGACCGTTCTCATTGGGTGGCAGTTGAAGGAAGGTCCTTGGCCCCGGCCCCCGCACCCTGAAAGCCGGGACCCGAAGGCTGGACGCTTCCCGAAGGTGCGAGGGAAGCTGGCCGCGTCGTTCCTGTCCAGGTTCTTCACTATGCTCCTTCGAGCGTAGATTTTCGGTGTTCACCCCAGGGTACATCTGGGGTTTCCAATGCCGACCACAATGCACTACAGTAGGGTACAGAACCCGTAGTGAGTGGAGCGGTCCATGAACCGGACGAGATACCGGA
>SKXF01000185.1 GCA_007128555.1 Clostridia bacterium
ACGGAGATTGACCGAAGCCTCATGGAGGTCATCGCCGACCCCCTGACGCACATTCTCCGCAATGCCGTCGATCACGGCATCGAGACGCGTGAGACGAGGATTATCGAGGGTAAGGAGCCTGAAGGCAAGATTACCCTCTCAGCCTCGCGCAATGAGAATTACATCGTCGTGGAAGTATCCGACGATGGCGCCGGGATCAACGAGGAGGCCCTGCGTCGTCGGGCGGGCGCAGGTGACGCCGAGGTGGCCGACGAGGACCTGGTGGACCTGATCTTTGCCTCGGGTTTTTCAATGGCAGAGGAAGTGACGGAGATTTCGGGGCGTGGTGTGGGTCTGGATGTGGTCAGGCGCAGCGTCGAGGCTGTCAATGGGAAGATTTCCGTGGACAACCGCCCAGGCCAGGGTGTCATCTTCCGTCTTTCCCTTCCCCTGACCGTTACAACGGTGAAATCGCTCCTGGTTTCCATAGCAGGGCAGGCCTATGTACTTCCCCTGACGTCCGTGAGGGAAACCCTCAATCGCGCGGACGTTGAGTCCGGGCGGGCGGGGAATACGCCGGTCCTGAACTTCCGGGATCAGTTCATCCCTCTTTATCACCTGGGTGACTTCTTCCCCGAGGTCACCGGGGATCACCGGGAAGCATCGTACGTGGTGGTGTTACATACCGACCAGCGAGACCTAGGTTTGCTCGTGGACGATCTGCTTGGCGAGGAGGATTGTGTCATCAAGCCCCTGAATCGGCCCATTGATGACATCCGGGGCGTGTCAGCTGCAACCATACTGCCTGATGGTCGCGTTGCACTCATTTTGGATTCTTCCGGATTGATGGCGCAGAAGAGGCCAACGGGAAGGGTGAAGAAGCTTGAAGCCTAAGATTCTTGTAGTTGATGATGCGCAGTTCATGCGGCTCCGTTACCAGAAGCTGCTCACGGCCGAAGGATACCAGGTGGTCGAGGCGGCCAACGGACAGGAAGCCCTTGAGGTTTATGACCGCGAGGCGCCTGATATGGTGCTCCTGGACATCACGATGCCGGTGATGGATGGGATCGAAGCCCTTCAGCGGCTGAAGAAGACCCATGAAGATGCCGTGGTGGTAATGAGCAGCGCTCTTGGACAGGAGAGCATGATCCTGGCGGCGATCAAGGGTGGGGCGAAGGACTTTATCGTCAAGCCCTTCCAACCCGACAAGATATTGGCCACCGTCAGAAAGCATGTGGGTTGAAATGGCCCAGGGCAACGCAGGGACACCTCTGGCGACAGATCGAGGGACGATGCCGGCCGGGTTAGTCGTGCTGGGCGCCTCGACGGGTGGTCCGAGGGCTCTCGCCGTTGTGCTGAAAGGGCTGCAGGCCAATCTGCCCGTGCCCGTTGTGGTGGTTCAGCATATCATGACAGGTTTTACAGGTTCGCTGGCTGCGCGCCTGAATCAGTCGGTTCCGCTCGAGGTGTCCGAGGCGTATGCGGGCCAGAGGTTGTGCGCGGGCTCGGCCCTGGTGTCTCCCGGAGGGCAGCACCTGTTCTTTGACTCGGCACGAAGGATCAGGCTGGGGTTTCAGCCCCCACGGCACGGGGTGAGGCCCTCGATCGATGTGACGCTCGAATCGGCAGCGGAGCGGTTTGGACAGAACGTGGTGGCGGTAATCCTGACGGGGATGGGCAGGGATGGGGCCGACGGGGCGCTTCGAGTGAAGGAGCGCGGAGGAGTGGTGCTCGCGCAGGACGAGGCATCTTGCGCGGTGTTTGGGATGCCCAAGGCGGTTATCCAGGCTGGAGCATGTGACCGAGTACTGGCCCTTGATGCCATATCATTGTACCTGACGGGGATTGTCCGTCGTCAGATTCAGAGATCGGAGGAATAGCGTGACACTCAATTACGACTACTCGGGGCGGGAGTTGCAGGGCACTGCATTCGCGTCCCTGCTAAAACAGGTGCACAAGCTGATGGATATGGACCTGACGTTCTACAAGCCCGACCAGGTGAAGCGCTTGCTGGAGTCGGCCCGAAGGCGATACGGTGCGGACAGCTATGCCGTGCTCTTGAAGCGCCTGAGGGCCGACCCCGAACTCCTGGCCGAATTCAAGGGAAGGATGTCCATTAACGTTTCGGAGTTCTTTCGTGATCCTCCTCGCTATGACTACCTGACCCAGACCGTTCTGCCTGAAATTGGAAGGAATAATTCCCTGCCGCGGGTCTGGAGTGCCGGGTCTTCGGTGGGTTGCGAACCCTATAGCATAGCGATCCTTCTCAAGGAAAACGGATGGCTGGGCACCTCCAATGTCCTTGGCAGCGACATCGATGTCGATGCCGTTGCCCGGGCCAGGACGGGACTGTATTGGGAGAGCGAGATTCGCCACGTTCCCAGGGCCCTGCGAGGCAAGTATTTTCACCGGATGGCCAGGGTTTCCGACCATCAGCTGCCGGTTCCTCCCCGTCGGACGAAGGACGGGGATCTTGAGGCCATCTACCGGTTGCGAGATGATGTGCGATCGGCTGTGAATTACCGCGTCGAAGACCTGTTCAAGAGCAGGTACTCGGACGAGTTTGACCTGATCGTCTGTCGGAATGTCACGATCTATTTCACCGAGGAGGCGAAGAAGTTCCTTTACACGAGGCTCTGCGCGGCACTCAAGCAGGGCGGATACCTTTTCGTGGGAGGAACGGAGATCATATTCCAGGCGGAGAAGCTGGGCCTGGATAGCAACGCCCCGTTTTTCTATCGGAAGCAATGATGGCCAGGTGGAGAGAGGAGATTCGATGTCCCTCAATGTGAAGTTCATAAACCCATTCATCTCTGCGGCATCTCGAGTGATCGAAATGGAGACCGGACTCAAGGTCAGCCGGGGAAGCGTATCGCTGCAGAAATCCGGCACGACGTCGAAGCAGGTGACGGTGGCCCTGGGGGTCACCGGTGATGTCAGGGGAGCGGTGTTCTATGGTTTCTCCGAGGCAACATCCCGGGCGATTGTCAGCAAGATGCTGGGCGAGCCGGTTCCCATCTTTGACGGGTTGGCGGAGAGTGCCGTTGCAGAGATGGGAAATGTGATCACCGGCCTGGCCACGACGGAGCTGGAGCGCGAGGGATATGTGTGCCGCATTGCCCCGCCGACCGTCGTCACGGGACGGGGCGTATACATCTCCACGCTGGATTTTCATCGGCTCGTGATGCCCCTTAAGACGGAGATCGGTGATGTGGAGATCAATGTGGCCCTGAAAGCTGCGGTGAACCGTTCGTGAAGCCTTCGGATGTGCATGATGTCTGTCGTCTTTTCCATGGAGCGCTGTTCGCCGGTACGGTGGGCGATCGTGGGGCATGGTGGGAGCCGATGCTGTCCCACCGTGCCTTGACTTCCGCAAACTCAGAATTTAGACTTAAGAGAAACACAATCTGCAGGTCGCTGTGAGGGGAAGGAGTAGGCTTGTGACGCCCCCAGAGATGGAGACTCATCGGCTGCGAGGTCTCCAGGCTGTTCCAGGCTGAATGTCGTCCCGGAGCGGATCAGCTGAAATGACAGTAGGCTGGTACGGTTGACTTCCGTTACAGGTCATCGAGTGCCCCGGTCTTTTCCGGGGAACTAAGGTGGTACCGCGAATTCATGCCCCCCTTCGCCCTTAGGTGGAGGGGGGTTTGCTGTTGCTTGGACTGAAAGGGGGAGTTGTGTTGTCAGGTGAAAAGGAACATTGGAAACTCCCATCACGGTACGATCCCGCGGGAGTTGAGGGACGAATCTATGATTTCTGGCGCGAGGGAGGGTTTTTGCGGGTAGAGGTGGACCCGGACCGGAACCCCTACACCATCATG
>SKXF01000058.1 GCA_007128555.1 Clostridia bacterium
ACCATCCCTTCACACGATCCCGGCTCTGAGGGGAGGTTGGAGGGACATGTGGAGGTTGTCGTTTCTACACAGGCAGGGTTTTCTATTCGTCTGTGCCCTGCTGATTGCGCTGTTGGGAGTCGGGTTCCTGACCTCGCAGGCCCTGGGATCTGCCGCGGTGAACCCCCATCGTGTAACGGTCCGCGGGGTCATTGACAGAATTGAAGGAGACGTCGCAGTTGTTCTTATGGGTGATGACGAAGCGCTCCTGGATTTTCCCCTGTGGCATATGCCAGCGTCCGCGGACGAAGGTATGGTTCTTGAAATCCAACTGGAGTGCAGACCGGAGGAGACCGATCGAATCCTGCAGAGGCTCTGGCTTCGACTTCGAGAACTGAGGTAGTGTCCGAGCGATCTGGCCTTGCGAGGAGGTGGTCCCAGGTACAGCGTCACAAGGGATGCTGAGGGCGCGGTATCTTCGCTGCAGGTCGACTGTTAAGAATGCTGATGTTCCTGATCGTGCTGGTGTGCTCAATACTGGTTGGCCCGAAAGAGGCACCCTTCCCCGAACCCATCATTGCATCCGAGCCTGTCTCGATCTGCGTAGGGGTGTTCTCGAACCCTTTGTCTTCGAGCGGGGGCAGCAGGGACGATTGTTTGCCGGGGGGATTTGGGGGCAGGCGTGGCGAATAGAACCAGAGCAGATCCCGCTGGCAGTGAAGGGAACATCGAACCAGCAAATCTGCGCTTCCGGCTGGGGCCCCTGCGCCTACGACTTTTTCCTGGGAGGTAATGAAGTGCCTGAGACCCTTGAAGAGAAAAAAGCAAAACTATTCGGCAATCATGTCCTCACTGTGACACCACTGACGCTTGATAGAGAGATTGACGAGGGTTCGACGAGGAACCTGGTAGAGTTCGTCATTGAACGGGACGTCCACGGCATCCTGACCCTCGGCAGTACAGGCGAGGTTTTTGCCCTGACGGAGGCCGAGAGGCAAAGGTATGCTGAAATCGTGATTGACCAGGCAGCTGGCAGGGTTCCCGTTGGCGTTGGTGTCAATGATTCATCGAGCGATATCGGTGCCAACCTTGCCAGTCACGCCCAGGCAGCTGGCGCTGACTACATCTTCACCTGCCCGCCCTACTACCATCCACACCGGGCGGAGGGGGTCTATAGGCACGTGAAGCACATCTGTGATGCCGTTGATCTGCCGGTGATGGTCTATGACGGCGGAGCGGGTATCGAGATCTCCCTGGAGCTTCTGAACAGGATGGCAGAGGATATGCCCAATCTTGCCTGCTCAAAACTGTTCCTGCCTTACCCGCAGAAGATCGGCATGTACGAGGAGGCGACGGGAGGGAAGATTGCTCCCTTTTCCGGCCATGACCAGATGAACTACCTGATGCTGCTTTACGGTGCACGGGGGATGACGTCTGCGGCCAGCTGCGTTCTGCCGCAGGAACAGACGGATATGTTCAACGCCGTGCAGGCGGGGGATCTGGATAAGGCCCGGAAGCTGTTCTTCAACAAGATCGCACCGTTGAACTCCATTGCTTTTGCCGACGTGCTGCAGTATGTGCAGTGCTACAAGAAGGCTCTCAAATGGATGGGTGTCATAGAGAACGACACATGCAAGATTGTCATGGAACCCATCACAAAGATCAGGGAGCGTGAGCTGAGAGCCGTCATGGAGCACATCGGCGTGATCTAGGACAGGTCCCACCGGCTCCGGTCGGTCGATCTCGTATGAATGTGTGTTCATGTGCGGAACGCCCTAAGGAGGTATCGCTACGTATGCGCATTGTTTCATGGAACGTTAACGGCCTTCGGGCCATTGCAGGCAAGGGCTTTCTCGAATGGGTCGCAGATGATGACCCGGATATTCTTTGCTTGCAGGAGACGAAGGCTCACGAGGAACAGCTGGCACCAGAGCTGAGGAACCTCGAGGGATATCACAGTTATTTTGCAGAATCTGAGCGCAAGGGATACAGCGGTGTCGCCCTGTACACCAAGGAGGAGCCCCTGGCGGTTGAAGATTCCCTGGGCCCAGAGCGCTTTGACCGGGAGGGGCGAACCATCGTGGCGAGGTACCCGGATTTTGTGCTTTTTGACGTTTATTTCCCCAACGGAAAGCAATCTGAGGAGCGGTTGCAGTACAAGATGGAGTTTTACGAGGAACTCCTGGACCGCGTTCGCACGATGAGGGAAGCGGGGGATTCCATCATTATCTGTGGGGATGTAAATACAGCCCATCGTGAGATCGACCTTGCTCGCCCCGAGGACAATGTGAAGGTGTCCGGGTTTCTTCCCCAGGAACGATCCTGGATCGATGATCTGCTCGATGCGGGTTTCGTGGACACCTTTCGCCTCTTTCATGAGGAAGGGGAGAACTATACGTTCTGGAGCTACATAACGCGAGCCCGCCGCCGAAACGTCGGTTGGCGCCTCGATTACGTGATCGTCAGTGATGATCTGACAGACCGGGTCGCGGATGCCTTCATTCTGTCAGACGTCATGGGTTCGGATCATTGCCCCGTGGGAGTAAACTTAAAGGTCTGAGTTGGGTGTGTGGGGCGGGCGCAGGATCCTGGGGTCGAACGCCTTCACCGGACCCCGGTATGGGACGCCCCGGCGGAGGTTGTGGGGTCGGCCTCGATGTGTGATCGCCGATTCAGGGCAGAAGTTGTAGCAGCGGAGGCAGTAGACACAACGGCCCCTGGTGGTGAGGGACTCGCCCTCCTGAGCCAGGTTGCCAGACGGGCACAGCACCACGCAGTATCCGCACTGGTTGCAGCGGTCAGGGTCTACCCGCATGTTGTCGCGTAGATGCTGCTGCATCCTTCGGAAGGGCACCCGTTGCATGCACCCCAGGAGATAGGAAACCAGGTTGAAACCCCAGAGGTAGGAGCGTCCCGAGACAATGTTGTCTGCAAAGCGGCTGATTCTGCGGGAGGCCCTGCACAGAACGGGATTAAGCTTGCTGTGCTCGTTCGTGAAGGGCAGGGCGATTGCCCCGATGCACACATTATTGGGCATCAGGAAGTGTTCGCCCCATTGCACGTCGAAACCCTTCGGCCCGAGGAAGTCCGCTCCCGTTCGGGCTCCGTCCCCCGACCATAACCACTGGGTACAGAACACGAAGCATTTCTTCCCCTCGGCGACGGGAAGGCACTGAATGAAGTCTTTCATCGGCTGCGGCAGGTCCGAGCCGTAGATGGGGTACCCAAATCCCGCGATGTCACAATGGTTGAGCACCCTGCAGGCCTCGTAGGAGGAGATCCGTTCTACGGAGTAAGCCCTGGCTTCGATCCCCTTCCCCTGCAGCCGTCGGACCAAGTTCCTTGAAACCCACCAGGTGTTTCCTGTTCCGGAAAAGTAGAAGAGCACAACCTGCTGCATGATATTCATCACCATTGCTAGTATATACTATGTTTTGTGCCGAGTGTGTCGCATGCGTCAAGATGCGGTGTCTGGTCGGCCGTATCTCCACCCCAGGGCAGCCCGTTGTAGGCGATCCACCAACCGGCAGGGCAGGGAATGGAATGGTTTGGGCGACCTGGGTGGCATAGGACATCACCGGGCCGAAATCCAGGGGAGAGGGGGTGATGTGGTTGATCCCGTTCAGGAGGCCCCCGGTACGCACCGTTTTCAGGTACATGCTCTCAAATCGCTCTGCGGCCTGGAAGGTGACCAGGTGTCTTCTGAGTTGGTCAAAGGCCTCAACACCAATCTATCGACCTCTGGCCTGGGCTGCTCTCGAGCTGTTCTGTATCAGGCCTATTGTCCCCAGGCCCCGGCGCACTACAGGTCGGCCAGGAC
>SKXF01000303.1 GCA_007128555.1 Clostridia bacterium
ACGCCTCCGACTCTCATCGTGGTCGTACCCGCATCCGGGACCCCGAGAGCATGGTAGCACTTCGATACCCGAAACTATCGGGATTAGAACTAGATTACATCACGCCTCCTCTCCCGTCAACAGGCTCATTTCGCACTAATCTATCAAAATCACGCAGCTGTGGCTTCCAACCCCAGAAGAGATGGCGGATGTATGCATGTTCCACCGTTATCGGTCCTTTATTCGACGCAACACCCCGGACCGTGGCTCCCGGGCGTTGGACAGCCCGGCCTCCTCGTATCCTGAAGTCAGCCCGGTCACCACCGAATGGACTGCAAGACCTGAAACGAGCTACGGGATCCTCCCCCAGGTAGGGTGAGCGGCCTGCCGCCTGCTCGTCGATCCACCCCCGCGGTGGCACGCCGCACCACGTTCAGGGACGCCACTGAGGAACAATGCACATCATCCACGCGCATGCGCATGGTCGCTTTGTCAGTATTGACAGGATAACGAGGCCCCTGGGCTGCTTGATCGAGATCGCCACGCCACCGCCGGTAATGATATTCTCAGGAAGTCAGGGAGGAGACAAGCCATGAAACCACCACAACGGTATCCGGAAGCATTCGAAGGCAACACGCAAATCCTGGTATCACCGCAGGGTGAGTTCGTCCCATCAACCAGCCTGGTAGACCTGTTTGTCCGGGGACGCGAGGCGTATCAATGGAAAGATTCGCCGTCCCCGAGCCAGCAAAGGGTGATCGATGTCGAGCAGGAGGTCTCCAACCTGGTCGAGGGTCTGACCCCAAGAAGTGCCCGTGAGATCGTCTCCGTGGTATTGCGCTGGGGAGCAAGGGATGGCGACTCGCACAGGATCATCGATGATGCAGGTCCGGACACGTGCTTGGAAATGGAGCGCTGCATCAGGTCGCTGGCATGCTCCACGACGGGCTCACTGGACCGACTCAGCCAGCTACCCGGTCTCACACTGGTGCAGGCATCCAGGATCTACCGCTTCTGCTGTCCCGGCAACGGTGCATCGATCGATGGGCACACGTCTTACTTCTTCAACTCCGTGCCGATACGCTCATGTTCTGCGAGATCTGGATTCGCGACGGAGTTTCGCCGGGAGTGGTCCACCGAAAAGCGCACAACCAGCCGACTGGCGATCGATCGGCCGAACCTGCACAGGAGGAACCTGACGGAGTATGTGCAGGTCTATCTGCGGCTGCTTACGCGTCTTGCACGGTTCCTCAATGAACACGAGGTTACGTACCGCTGCGCTGCTACCGGCCAGCAGAAGACATGGCGTCCCACAGACGTGGAGATGGCAGGCTACCAGTGGTGGTCGGAAAAAGGCAGAAGATAACAGCAGGTGGTATGGAACGATTCCACAGCAGGTTGCCCGTTGGGATGTTGGCGTTCGGTTCATAGATCACGAGTCGGATCATGAGGGTTAGGCCTATGATCCCCCTCCTTTGATAGCCGCGATCGCCCCCTGCTTTCAGAATCCCCTTACCTCACCCACCCAATAGCAGCTGTCTGAACCTCATCCCTTCCCTGATGTGCCCGTCGGTTCCACCGAGCATGATCTCTTCCATTTGCCCTTACCTGGCTCGCAGTTTCCTCTGCATCAAGTATCCGGTCAATAGGTTTCGGAATCCTGCCCGGGATAGTTCACGGCCCGCCACTCACTGTATCTGACCTTCCCGTGCGGTGTGAACGCTCCGACCTCTTTTCCTCGAGATGGGCATTCAGCATCAGCTGACATCCCTTCGGGCCGTCTCTTTTGTTCCCCAACTGCAGCCAGGTTGGCCATGTCAATGGCCACGATGATCATGCCATGCCTCGGGGAAGGCCGTGACGGGCCGACGCGATGCAGGCGCAATAAGAACATGCGACGCCAACATCATTAATATTCTTCCTTGACTGGGGTTGCCAACCTTGATAAAGTCATGATTAGATTACTATTAGTCAAGGTATTCCTTAATAATTGCCAGGAGGATGAGACTATGTCAAAGTACTTCTTCAATAAGGACTTCTTTCTTCTCTGGCTGGGCCAGTCCGTCTCCAGAATGGGGGACGGCGCTGGATTCATTGCCGTCATGTGGTGGGTACAGTCAGAGAGCGGCCCCCTGGCCCTGGGAATGCTCGCGATGGCAAAAGGTCTGACCGCAACCGTGCTCAGTCCGTTCGCCGGTGTGCTAGCGGACCGCCTGGACAGAAAGGGGATCATTGTCTCCGCTGACGTGACTCGGGGCGTGATCTACTGTATCCTCGGGTTTCTCGCCTTCAACGGATCCCTTACCCTGCCGATCCTGACGGTACTGTCGTGCCTCTCCGTGGCCTGCGGCCAGGTGTTTTTCCCGGCCGTTACCGCCTCCATTCCGCTGATGGTGCCAAACAGCGGGCTGGAACGAGCCAATGCCATGAGCCGCTTCAGCTCCCAGCTGGTGACCGTAGCCGGATATGCGGTGGGCGGAGTCCTGGTAGCCCTGTTCGGAGTGCCGACGCTTCTTCTCGCAAACGGGATCTCATTCCTCTGCTCGGCCGTCTCGGAGATGTTTATCCACATTCCCCATGCCGGTGCAGGGCGACAGAGGCTTTCACCTGCACTTATCGTGAGCGACATCAGAGACGGCATAGCCTACATCAGGGATAACCACGTGCTGATCAGGATGATAGGTCTCTCCATGGTGCTGAACTTCTTCTTTGCCCCCCTCATGGTCCTCATGCCCGTGTTTGTCAGCGATCACCTGGGGGCTGACAGCGCCTTCTATGGCTACTTTCTCAGTGCCTTGATGACCGGAGGGCTACTGGCCACCATTGTCCTTTCCGTTTCCAGGTGGGTCCAGAATAACCTGTGGTTGGTGAAGTGGGGAATCATGTTCCAGGGCCTGTTGATGGTGTTGTTCACCATCCTGCCGGTGAACATGTGGTCCTGGCAGATCGGGCTGCTGTTCGCATTCGGGTGGGTGAACACCATCATCAACATCTACTTCCAGACCATCATCCAGAGAACCACCCGGCCCGAGTACATGGGGAAGGTATTCAGCCTACTGGAGACGGTCAGCGGCGCCCTCACTCCGATGGCCCAGGGTCTCTCTGGAGCTGCAGCTTCCGTGTTCTCGCTACCAGCGATCTACATGGTCTGCTCGGGGTGCTTGACGGCTGCAGGTACCACGGTCCCCTTCATAAAGGGCATTGACCATTTCATGGCGGTTCCAGGTGGGGATGACATGGAAGAAGAGGAATCTCCGGTGCGAGCGTCAAACTGAGCCCAAGGTGCGCCTGGCGATGCTTTCCGGGGGCTGCTCCTACTGGTGTCGATTATCCGGTCTTCCCGTGACCATGTCCAGGCGTACAGGGGCCGCCATATGTCTCGATGCCTGTTGTGGTTCTTCTCCAATGGAGATGGCAGGGTCGCGGGCTTCCAGTGCCCCCTGGAACGGGGTCATCGCGCCTGTCTTCGGAAGCGAAAGTGACGTAACGGCTGATGCAACAAGCACTGACAGACCCTTCCAGCACCACGAGATGGCATCACAGGGTGGTCGGATACGGGCACTGGTCGAATAGATTGGTCCTGGCCGTCGAACCAGTTAGAATACATAGATTTATACTCCCAGGGTCAAATACTCGCAACAGACCTCGTTCAGGCCACGTTGGCAGCAACAGGTATGTTATGCATGGGATGGCCTGAACGAGCTACCCCCATGGTCCCACGAGGTTCAGACCTGACCGTTGGCCTGACGGGGTCCAACTTTTCCCCCGACGAAGACACCAACAAGGACCCC
>SKXF01000259.1 GCA_007128555.1 Clostridia bacterium
CGTCGCGATCCCGTGCGATCACCGAGCCGGTGAGGGCGTACGGTGAGGTGGCATCCACCACCTCGATCATTGCCTCGTAATCATCGTCCTCGTAGAGCATTATGGTCAGAACAGGTCCGAAGATCTCCTCGACCATAGTCTTGAAGTTAGGGTTCTCGGTGAGGATGACCGTGGGCTCAATGAAGTAGCCGTGGGAGTCGTCGTAGCCGCCTCCGGCGATGATCTCGGCGTCGTCGGCTGTGCGGGCAAACTCGATGTACTCGGTTATGTTCTCAAAGGCCCCGCGATCGATCACCGCGTTCACGAAGTTCGTGAAGTCTGTCGGCGGGCCCATCTTCATGGAATCCAGCTGCGCGGAGGATGTTTCCCAGAACTCGGGCCAACGGGAGCGAGGCACATACGCCCGGGAGGCGGCGGAGCACTTCTGTCCCTGGTATTCGAAAGCCCCCCGGCTCAGGGCCGTGGCGACAACATCGATGTCTGCACTTGGGTGCACGAATACGAAATCCTTTCCGCCGGTCTCTCCCACCATGCGCGGATAGGTTTTGTAATGCTCGACGTTCGCCCCGACGGTCCTCCACATATCCTGGAATACCCCGGTACTCCCGGTGAAATGCACGCCAGAAAGGTCGGCATGGGCAAGTACCTGGCTGCCTATGCTGCGACCGCTCCCGTAGACCAGGTTGATGACACCGGGCGGCAGCCCGGCCTCCTCGAAGATGCGCATGAGGTAGGCCGCGGAATACACCGCCGATGAGGCGGGTTTCCAGACCACCGTGTTACCCAGCATCGCCGGGGCCGAGGGCAGATTCCCTGCAATGGCGGTGAAGTTGAAGGGAGTCACCGCGAAGACGAAGCCCTCGAGGGGGCGATAGTCCATGCGGTTCCACTCGCCGACATCCGAGTTCGGCTGCTCCTCGTAGATCTCCGCTGCGAAGCGGGCATTGAATCTCAGGAAATCGATCAGTTCGCAGGCGGAGTCGATCTCAGCCTGGAAGACGTTCTTGCCCTGGCCGAGCATCGTGGCCGCGTTGAGTACCTGCCGGTACTTACCTGCGAGCAGGTTGGAGGCCTTCATGAACACGGCCACCCGGTCGTACCATGGCGTTGCCGCCCATTTCCTGCGAGCCTGCAGGGCCGCCTCGATGGCCGCCTCGACCTCCGTCTCCCCAGCTGCGTGGTACTCGCCCAGGACGTGGGAGTGATCGTGGGGGCAGGTGGCGGTCATGATATTGCCAGTGCGAATCTCCCGCCCGCCAATGATCAGTGGCATCTCGACGTTCTCTGCCAGTTGCCGCGCCAGTTCATCTTTCAAAATCCTTTTCTCGCCGGTACCCGGCGCGTAGGACAGGATCGGTTCGTTCTGCGGTTCATCTACGGTGAAACGTCCGGAGATCAAGCGATGTCTCCCCTTTCATTGTCTCATGCTCGCTGCTGCGTGCATCGGCCACCTTTCGGCACAGAGGAGCCTGGGGCGTCGAATCCATGCTGTGAGGACATCACAGCCCTCGTCTTCAGTCGGGCCCAGGTGTCGGGCAGGTCGGAAATGGAGATTGGATTCTTGAGGCACGAGACCATGAGTAGAGCGCATATCCGTCCTTCGCGACGCTCTGGTCGCCACTGCTCATAATCCTGTCCCCGTCGCTCCCTCTGCGCTTATTATTATGTCCGAAAAGGGAGAAACCAGGATAACTGGGTGGACAGCTTGCCTGGCCGGGGTTCCTGTGGACCCTGGATCGGATCATTGGCTGTCAAACATGTTGGACAATAGTAACAGCTCCGAGTGATAGTGTTCTGATCCTGGTACCGAAGGTGCGGGGGCCGACGAGAGCGCCCATCCCCATGATGTGCTCTGGAGGCCGGCGCTCTCCTTTTGCTGTGCAGAATCTGCTGCATGGTGGGCACGGATCGGATTCTACCGCAAGGAACGCAGATCGCCATCTAAAGAGGTGGCGATCGCCTGCCCGTCGGTAAACCGCCTCTAGCCTGCCTGGTGCCTCACGCCTGGTACTTGTCCAGCCAGAACGCGTGTTCCTGCTCAATCTCCTCACGCACATCGGGATCGGTGACCAGGCGCAGTCCCACGGCACCCATCACCCGGGTCAGCGATTCCAGCGTCCTGTGGCCATCGTCAGAGATGGTGAAGTCAGCGCTTTCCTGGGAATGCCCAGTCATCTTAGTGAGCCCCTCGATGCCCATGCTCACGTGCAGACCCGGTACCTCCAGGGACATGAAACCAGTCTCCTCGAGGGCCTTGGGGACCTTCGTCTCGGTAGGATTAACACCTCCGTATTCCATCGCATACTCGAACTGGAGCCTGTGAAAGGCTCCGACCGAGACGGAGGGTACGTAGGAGCCGTAGCGATCAATGTCGACGGTGGTGCCCGTGGCCAGTGCCGCCCCTCTCGCGGCGTCATGCATCTGGGCCGCCTTGGCTTCAATCATCTCGCGGGCCTTCATCGGGCTGACCGATCCCACGGGGGTCTCATCGATCAGGTGTCGGATCCATATTGTTGCCGAGGCCATCTCTGGGATGATGTTGGGGGCCACACCTCCATCGCTCACCACGCCGTGGAAGCGGAACTGGGGTTCGGAGTGCTCTCGCATGATCTCCATCGCGTGAAACAGGAGCATGACCCCGTCCAGGGCGCTTACCCCTTCCCAGGGGACCTGGGCATGGGCCGATTTTCCATGGAAGGTGTACTTCATCTGTTCCAGGTGCCTGGGAGAGAAGCCTCCGGGATGCAGGGCGGTTTCGTTGTCCCGGTCGGTGCCGTGGGTTCTCATGGCGAAGTCCACGCCATCCATGAAACCTGCCCGGACAAGGACAGCTTTGGTCGGGGGACCGACCTCCTCAGCAGGAGCTCCAATGATCCAGACGCTTCCGGGTAGGTCATGTCGGTCCATGACCCTGGCCAGGGCGATGCCTGCACCGATACCCACCGGGCCCTGCATGTTGTGCTGGCAGCCGTGGAAGGGAGGGTCGCCTCGCAGCGCATCGTATTCCACCACGATGGCGATCACGGGTGACTGGGTCTTTCCCTGGTATCGGGCCATGAAGGCCGTCGGTAGCCCGGGAGGGCCCTCGTAATCTTGCGAAAGTCCGGCCACGAACTTCAGCCTGTCAAACTCCGGCCAGGCTTCGTCCAGACCGGGAACGCCCATCTGCACCGCAAAGTCGTGGCGCTTCAGTTCCTCGGTCAGTCGGTCGGCGGCTTCGAACTCCATGAAGCCGGGTTCTGGATTGTGGTACATCCAGTCGTTGAGCTCAATGAGGCGAGGTTTCAGTTCGTCAATTTCGGCGTCGAGCTCTTTTCTGAGGGACGTGATTTCGGCTGGTTCGCAGAGTTCCGGTCTCGTGTTGTCCACCATCGGCAACCTCCCTGGATTTCGGGTATTCAGGGGTGGTTCGACGTAGGGCAGCCTGATCCTCCCGGGGAATGGTGATCCGGGGCATTGATGGCATAGGAAAGAATCCGCGGTCTTGCGGCTATGCCTGGTGGGGTTCGGCTTGCCGATCACTCCCACTCCATTGACACCACAAAATACCGGGTTGTCGGCCACAGTGTGGTGACCCAGTGGGGGATGTGGTCGACGTTGCAGGGTTTTACTCTCCTTAGACGGAAGCAATGATGTCAGATCAGCAACCGGAAGGAGTGACCTTCATTGCGGTATTTTGATATTGCCACAGAGAACTGCGTTATGATTCCCATGCGGGATGGGGTCAATCTTGCCTGTGACGTCTACTTTCCGGCCCGTGGAGCAGA
>SKXF01000009.1 GCA_007128555.1 Clostridia bacterium
CGATACGATGACAGGATGTTCTCCACCGCAGCCACCATCGCCCGGGGTTCGCTGCCAAAGACCTGCACGACCACGGGTTCTCGATCCTGACGAATCCCCCTCAGCAGTTCGAAGGTGTTTGGATTATCGCGCACAAGCCCCTGGGCCGAGACCATCTCGGTGAAGGTGAAGTCTGCCCCAAAATGCCGGGCCAGGCGACGGAAAGGGAGATCACTGATGCCCGCCATAGGTGCAGCCCCCACGGGGGGACGACGAGAACTGAGCCCCAGGTTCATACCCTCCATCAATCTTCACCTCCACCAACAGTTTTAGCACCAATAGCGCTCCGCTGCAATCACCTGACCAGGATCCGCCCGTTGCTGCGGAAGTACTCTCGCAGACTGTCGCCCCTGAGTCCCAGCCTCAGGGCCTCCACCGCGAGGGCCTCACCGGGCGAGACGTTGCCGAGGTTGACGTTGCAGCCCAATCCGAGGACAAATTCCTTCTGCTGCGCGGGCCTCGGAGCCTCCCATATGATCCTATCCCTCGATGCATCCCCGATGATGTCCAGGATCATCTGCAAACCCTCGGATTGGATCTCCCCCGACTCATCAAATATGGTAACACCCCGGCCCGATTCCCTCGCCTCGAGAATCACATAGTCTGCCCCGATCTGCAAATCCTCGATCATCTGCCACGCCAGCTGCTCGATCGGCAGGCTGTCGGCGGGGTGCTTCTTGCCGACCTCGCTGATCACGGTAAACCCGCGATCCCTGGCCATCTCGATGGCCTTGCGTTTCTCCTGACGCGAGATCTCGATCGCCCCATCGCTGATCTCTATACCGTTGAAACCGACCCTCTCTGCGTATTCAAGGTACGCAGGATACTTTCCCTGCATGAGCGCCAGCTCGGAGAAGGTTCCCCCCGGGCAGACGCATAGTTCCCAATCCCGCAACAGACTCATCTTGTCGAGCAACACGGACTCGGGATAAAGAGCCGAGGTTCCAAAGGAAAACTTGACCACGTCAATGTAGTCCCCGGACATGATCAGCATCTCCTCCAGGGCACTGACGCCAAGACCCTTGTCGATGATCATCGTCAGACCCTTCTGCCTCGGCTTCTGCAAGCGCTCTTCGTAGGGCATTTGGACAACATCGGACCAGGCCTTCCTGCTGTTTCCATGGGTTGAATCGATTTCGCGCATCAGACTGCCCCCCATTGATAGGATTTGACCTTTGGGAACACGACCCTGTATCAACATATGATCGCGGGCGTCCGACGGGGATGCATCTTGCAGATCATCGAGGACACAATAGGCTTCGGAAATGAGGGGTGGCATCTTGGCAGCTGACACAAACCCGGCAAACCGCACCCGTTCCCTATGGGCCCTGTGCAGCGTACCGTTCATCATGGTACTGGGCAACTCCATGTTGATCCCCGTGCTACCCCAGATCCGGGAAGCCCTGGACCTATCCCTTTACCAGGTGGGGTTGCTCATTACCGCCTTCTCCGCGCCCGCCAGCGTTTCCATCCTGTTCGCCGGGTACCTTGCCGACCGTTACGGTCGCAAGGTGGTCATGGTCCCGGCCCTGGTGGTCTACGGTGTGGGGGGCCTCCTGGCGGGAGCGGCCGCGATGCTACTGGGTGACGCCTACCCGTACATCTTCGGTGCCCGGATCATCCAGGGAATCGGGGCAGGCGGGACCTACCAGATCGCCATGGTCCTCGCCTCTGACCTGTATGCTGACGCAGAACGATCCCGGGCCTTGGGTTTGCTCGAATCATGGAACGGCGTGGGAAAGGTGATCAGCCCCATCGCGGGAGCGGGAGCGGCCATCCTGTCCTGGTACGCGCCCTTTTTTGTCTACGGCGTTCTCGCCCTGCCCATCGCGCTGGCCGTTCACCTGTTGGTCAGCGAGAAACCGACGGATGACACCCCCGGGGGGCTGGGCCAGTACCTGGGACAGCTGTCCGAAATACTCCGGACCAAGACGGTTTCCTTCCTGGTCGCACTGCTCGCTGGATTCATCATTCTCCTACTTCTCTTTGGGGTTCTGAGCTACGCAGCTGATGAAATGGAAGTGGATTTTCACATCGGGACCCTCAATCGTGGATTGATCATCGCCATCCCGGTGGGTGTCATGGCCATCACGGCCTACGTCAGCGGGACCCTTCTGCAGAACCAGATGGAACATCTTTTGCGCTGGGCCGTGGCTGGGGGCACTGGGATCTTCGCCGCGGGACTGCTGTCAGCAATCCTCCTCACCTCGCCGACGGCGTCGCTGATCATCCTGGCACTTCTGGGCCTTGCAACGGGCCTCACCCTACCCGCACTGAACACGCTCATCACCAGTTCAGCCCCCATCGAGACCCGCGGCCTCACCACCGCATTTTACGGCACCGTGCGCTTCCTCGGCGTAGCCTTCGGGCCTCCGGCCTTCGGCCTCCTGGCTGCGAGGGGGAGGATCCTGCTGCTGGCAGCGACGGGAATCGCTGCAGCCATCACCGCCGTACTGTGTGCCCTGTTCATCAACCCAGAGCAGATGGTCCCACCCGACATCCTCGGGGAAGGGTCTAAGTCCAGCAGTGACTGACGAGCCATAAAATGACCATGGTCAGCCCGGCCCCGGTCAGGGGGCCCACGGGGATCCCTCCGAGGAAAAGTACGCCCAGGACCGTCCCGATCAGAAGCCCCAGGATAATCTGGGGCTGATGCTCCAGCAGGGTCAAGCCGCCCCCCTGGAGCCTCGTGGCCAGCATCCCCCCAAGCACCGCAGCCAGGGCTGCTCCTGTGCCCATCTGGCGCTTCAGTTCCTCCCAGTCAGGAGAGCTGCTGGCAAAGGGCGCCAAAATGGCAACCAGTAGAAGAATGAGGCCCAGGTCGATGGCGCGGTCCGCAAGGTAGCCGATGGCCATCTCCATCTGCAGAAGGGATAACAACAGCAAAAAGCCCGCCGCGGCACCGACCAGGCGGTTGCCCACCATCAGGCTCAGACCCAGGAGCACGACGAGAAGCAAGTTGTCCCGAAGCACCATCATCCCTCCCCCTGCCCATCTATACGAGAAGCGCCCCAGTTGGCAGTACTGTGAGGGAAAGGATGGGCATATCGGTATACAGGAGCACTACCCGGGAAAGGAGCGAACCCTTTACACGATGCTACCAGATCGCACAGTGGGAGGCATGGCAGGGGTGCGCTTTCTATCATCTCTGATTGAGGCGGCTGCAGCCCTGACGATGCTCCACTACAAAGACATCAGAGCTGCACTGCGAATCAACGCCGCCCTCGGGCTGGTCGGGCCCATGATCCTGATTATCGTCACCAGCATCGGCCTTTACGCTGCGGCCGAACACATGAGCGTGGGCAAGATCCTGATGGTTCTCGCCGGTGTGGGCCTCATCCTACTGGGTACTCGCTAGGTTCCGTCGGTAAACCGCGTGCCCGCCTCACCATGCAGGGCGTCAAGGGCTCGGTCCAGCGAGGTCACGATGGCGTCGCCTCCCCAACGGACAAACCGGAGGCAGGCCTCCACCTTGGGAGCCATGCTTCCCTCGGCAAACTGGCCCTCCTCCAGGTAACGCTCCGCCTCCTGCAGGGTGACATCCGTCAGGGCTTTCTCTTCAGGCGTACCGTAGTGGATCATCACATTGTCGACATCTGTGAGTATCAACAGCACGTCAGCACCGACGTCCTCTGCCAGGCGTTCGGCTCCAAGATCCTTGTCGATCACCGCCTCAACTCCCCGGTACCCGCCTTCGGTGCGAATCACCGGTATCCCGCC
>SKXF01000134.1 GCA_007128555.1 Clostridia bacterium
ACCGGTCTCCCATCCATGCAGGAAGTGCGACCCATACTCCAGAATATTCTATAGGCTATGTATCACCGTCACATTTGCTTCTCAGGGGGTGCTTCCATTGACGGAAACGACATGGGCAGAGTTTGAGGATTACACGGAACAGTTGATGCATGACGAGCACATAGCCGGGGCAGCTGTTGCCGTATCCCGGGACGGCGAGATCATCTACGCTAATGGATTCGGGGTGCGAGATGAGGCAACCCAGCGACCGGTGACTCCGGAGACCCTTTTTGGCATTGCCTCGATCAGCAAGTCCTTCACGGCCCTGGTGATCAGCCAGCTTGCTGACGAGGGATTGCTCTGTGTTGATGACCCTGTCGTAGAGCACCTGCCCGAGTTCAATCTATGTGGTTTGCAGGAGATCCGACAGGTGAAGATCCGTCATCTTCTCTCACACACAACGGGACTGCCGCCGATGAAGAGGCGCCAGGACATTGAGCTGTTTGATGCACACATAGATTACCTGGCAGAGGCCAGTTATCGGATGTTGGGTGAGCCCGGCGAGTACTTCAGCTACTGCAACGACGCCTTCTTGCTCCTGGGTGCGATCATTGAGCGGATTACGGGGCAGCTCTACCGCCGGGTGATGACCGAGCGCATTCTGCATCGGCTGGGAATGGACCGTTCGACATACAGCCTGGAAGAAGTCAGGAAGTTCACCAACGTCAGTGTGCCGTACATCTACAGCAAGGAGAAGGATTCATGGGATACGCCGCCCTGGCCGGACCTGGGCACCTACGAGGTCGGCGGAGGGGTTCGCTCCAATGTTCTTGACCTGATGAAGTATGGGCAGGTCTATGTCTGTGATGGGATGTATGAAGGGGATCGCATCGTTAGCTCCGAGGGTATAAGGCGCATGTGGGAACCGGTGCACAGGGTCGGCCGCAGATCTCATTATGGGTTTGCTCTCCGCGTGACGCCCGAGTATGAGGGTGTGACCCTGGTTGAACATGGCGGCGGGCAGCCCGGTGTCTCATCGAACTTCGGCTTTGTCCCGGAACGGGGCATCGCTGCTGCGGTTCTGACCAATGTCACCGGTGTGCCTGCGGATTGCATCTGGCTCGCTGCTGTGAATGCGGCCCTGGATCTGCCCCTGGACAGGCAGCGAAGCGAAGAACCTTACTATGATGCGTCCCAGGAGGAACTGGAGCGTTTCATCGGGACCTACTGTTCGAAGGAAGGGGGCAGCCTGAGAATCTTTTCTGAAGATGGTTGCGTCAAAGCCGAGGCCAACGGCGAGGTGTTCCCGGTTCGGGCCAGCGATGAGCGCACCCTGGTGCTGGTGGGTCCGAAGCGCCGGAACGTGATTTCTTTCTTCTTTGATGATAGCAACCGCCCCTGGGCTGCTTTTGCTGGCATGCGTATGCTTCGGAAGGTTCCCCAGGTGATGTGACGAGTCCGCTGCATGCGGTGCTGTGAACCATGATCACAGGACAGAAAGGGAGGAGCCAGGGTGCGTCGCATTTTCTTTGTTGGGCTGCTTGCCGTGATGGGGATCCTTCTGTTCTTCGTCGGCGCGCGGTTGGGGTGGTTTGTTGCTGCCGAGCGCGGCCCAGAACCGGATCCCGCCGCGGAGGAGGTCCTGGCTCCCGTCGAACCCGAACCTGAAGAGGAGCCCGAGCCGGAACCCGAGCCAGAGCCGGAACCCGATCTCCGAACGGTGAATCTCATTGCTGCCGGAGACATCACCGCTCATCTGCCCCAAATTACCCAGGCTCATATCGGGGACGGTGTGTACGATTTTAGCCCCAGCTTCGAGATCATCGCTCCCCACCTCAAGGCAGCGGACCTGGTGGTAGGCAACCTGGAAACCTGCCAGGCTGGAACGGAAATTAGTTTTCTCGGATACCAGGGATACACCGGTTATCCCTGCTTCAACGCCCCCATCGATCTATCTGTCGCTTTGAAGGAGGCAGGGTTTGACCTGGTCGCCACGGCTCATAATCATTCCATGGACCGGGGCCTTGCCGGCCTCAAGGCCACCCTTGAGAACATCCGTTCCGTCGGACTGACGGCCTTTGGGACGCATCTCACGGAGCAGGAGCGGGACACCCCAGTGATCGCGGAGGTCAACGGTGTGAAGATAGGTTTCCTCGCCTACACGTTCAGCACCAACGTGATCCCCGTACCGCAGGGGCACGAGTATGCCGTGAACTTCATCGAGAACTTCCACACGCTGGATCCGATCATCGACGAGATGGGTCGCGCCGCCGATGCCGGGGCCGACCTGGTAGCCGTCTACATGCACTGGGGCCCCATGTATGTGACGGAGCCTCCGCCGCACCTTCGTGATCTTGCCCGGGACCTTGCGACCGCCGGTGCGGATCTGATCCTGGGGGGGCATCCCCACGTCACTCAGCCCATGGAGTGGTTCCATACGGAGAGGGAGGATGGCAGCAGCAGGATATCCCTTGCAACGTATTCCATGGGGAATTTCCTTTCCAACCAACGATACCCCGCCAATCCCACGGACCTGGTCCAGTATGGGAAGATCCTGAAGATCGAGATCACGAAGGATATGGGCCGGGGTGAGACCTGGATCAGTGATGTCGACTATGACATTACCTGGGTGCACCGACTCTGGGGCCATCGCATTCTATCTCTGTCGGAGGTTCTTGCAGGGGATCCTGCAGATTTCAACCTGGATCCCGCCCAGATCGAGGAGCTCAAGCTGGGATACCTCAGGCATGAGCAGATCATTGGGAAGTATGGCTTCTTTGACGGTTCGCCCTAGGGGACTGACCTCCTTCAGATTCCTTCCATCGGACTCATAGGTGGGGCACCCTGCTGCACGATCAGAAGCATAATCGGGAGTCATCCAGGCAGGTTTGCCCTGGGACATGCACATACCGGGCAGCCGACCCACAGTTATGTGATCCTCTCCCTCGTTTCTCCGGACTGAGCAGCGGGAGCAGCCATCTGGACATCAATGGCAGCGTGAGTTCCGAAGTCCACGATTTGCCCTATCTTCACAGGCAGTGGAAAGGAGAAGATAGGCCCGTCATATACGAAGGTATGGTACTCGCCGTTTTCGCCACAGGCATCGGCTCCACCGGCTACGATCCTGTCTACCACCTCAGCAGTCAGCGTCTCACCCAGCAGATCCGGATCCGTTTTGTCCTTGTCCACGCACTTGATCAGGGCCTGGAAACCCAGGTTGAATACCTCCCGTGTCAGCGAGAGGCGATCTTCCCCCCAGAGGGGAAACACTGCGTTCAGATCTGTTGGTTCACACCGGGCGGTGGCCCACTCCCGGTGCCCCTCAATGTCGATGTCGCCAAATACAGCCGCGTCCGCTCCCAGGGTGCTGGCCTTGTAAAGTCCTTTCTCCATGGCTGTGTTGTAGTCCTCATCCCTGCACACGCACTCAATGAGCGGGATGTTCAGTGAATCTGAAACTGCGACTCGCAACCGCCTGTCCACGCCGTGGAACCACGAACGATTCTGCTCCCGGTTGATCATCACCAGCAGTCCCACGGGTTGATGGCCAGCTTCTATCATGCGATAGAGTGCGAGGGCACTGTCCTTGCCACAGCTGTATGACACTACGAATTTCATCGTTCATTCCTTTCCGCCGGCGCCGTTGAGGTGTTACGGAAGGGGATTTATTCTCCCCTGCTGATAACCAGGGCACGGAACGTGCGATCCAGATCTGAGCTGACCAGGATGCTTCCTGTAACCCCCTGAATCGTGGGCTCGATTTGCCGGCAACCGGGCATTGGTATGAACAGAAGAGGCGGCGAGCTCTTGCCCCCAGGAGCTCGCCGATGATGCATTCAGGTAGCGGACCGTGCTCTACTTCTTCTCATCAACCTTCTTGAAGTCATCTTTCACGGCACCGCAATCAGGACAGACCCAGTCGGCCGGGTGCTCATCAAAGGGCAGCGGGACGTCCATCCCGTAGCTTGGATCAGGTTCGGTCTCATCATACGTGAAGCCACATGAAGGACACAGCCATTTTGCCATAACACAGTACCCCTTCCCAGTTGTCTCTGTATGATGATTCGCTTTAAAGGGCGGAAAACCCTCCAACCCCTGCACGGGTGAGGCTGGCGACCGCTAGCACGCAAATCTATCGCTCGGAGGTTGGATATGACGATGCCCGTTCGGGTACGATCTGCAATTCAGGCTACGAGTCATCTCTGGATTTAGAGTCAGGAAGAGGGACATATTGTATCGAGGGACGTCGCTGGGGCAGCTGCGGATAAAGATCCATGAGCCGGTAAACATCAGCAGGAGGATTACAGGAGACCTCGATGCCCATGCTGCGCAGCAACTGGCAGTTGATCGGGAAATCGTGGGTCCACTGCCCTGATGTGAGTTTTTCGGCCGTTCCCCTTGCCCGCTCAGGATCCATCCGGTGAGCCAGGAGTTCCGCGACGCTCTCGCGCAGCTGGCGGAGGGCCTTTCGCGAAATATCTGCCAGGATGAGCGTCTCGTCATCGATTCGATCGGGGTTCTTCTCGTCCACGACCCTGAGAATAGACGCAGCTGGCCACTGTCCAACTTGTGGGTCGAGGGGCCCGAGGACCGCGTTTTCGTCCATGACAATCTCGTCGGCCGCCAGGGCCACCATGGTTCCTCCCGACATGGCGTAGTGGGGCACGAAGACCGTGATCCTGCCGGGGTGGCGTCTGAGTGCAAAAGCGATCTGTTCCGAGGCCAGTACCAGCCCCCCGGGCGTATGAATGACCAGGTCGATGGGCATATCGTCGGGCGTCAGGCGAATAGCACGGAGCACCTCTTCAGAATCTTCAATGTCAATGAACCGACGCAGGGGAATACCCAGGAAGGCCAGGCTCTCCTGGCGGTGGATCATTGTTATGATCCTGCTACCCCGGTTCTTCTGGATGGCAGATATCACGCCGATGCGTTCCATGGCGAGGCGACGCTGCCGTATGACAGGGATCAGCGTGGTCAGCAGAAAGAGGATCCAGATAAAGCCCACGAGAGAAAAATCCATCGTCACGTATCACCCCCACTGAGTATATGATTGCCATGGGGTGAATGCAACACGGCAGCCGGCTGACAGCGTCCTTCACGTTTCCTGCCCTGGTGTGGACGATCAGTATCCAGGAGCAACCATCACACCGAAGGTGACGACCCGTCGCACTCAGCTGCTGATCGTCTCACTGATCCAGGCGGCAGTACGGGGGAGTGTCAGCATCTCCGCGGAGATTGCATACATCCTCACAGCAGCACGCCTGCTGGTGAGCTGGCGCCTGGCAGTTGCACACTCCACTCTCCCCCACGAAGTGAAAACGGCATCGGGGAGGTGGCGCCTCCTGGCTTCCGTTCATCTTTCTTTCGCCGGTCAACCCTGACCTCGGTTCCTGTCCAACTGGACAACGTCCATGTCTCTGCTCTGATGCCCTTCCCCGTGGGACGTCCGGTTGTGAAGGAATACGTCGTGATCCTGGAGAAGTGGGTTTCGCAGGGAGTGATGTTGATGAACCCAGGATGCTTCGAAGAGCGATATCTTGATCTTTTTTTCCGCTGGCAGAGATACCAGTGGGAGAACTACGCCTCCGATGGAAGCTGGGACCTCAACGAGGTCGATGCGCAGCTGTTCAGCCTGTTCGACTCGACGAGAGACATGCCCCGTCCCGCCGGACGAAGGGGCGAGGTCCTGGGGCATATCATCGACCGGGGTCTCGTGGATCAGCACCCGGAGGTGGCCCGGCTGCGGAACCGGATCGACACGATGCATCCCCGGTCGGCTGCTGTTGATCGCGGGCAACTCCGGACCACTGTCCTCCGGTTAATGCATCTCCGCGATGGATTGGCCCAGGAGCGCGGACACCCTTCCTATGTTGACCTGGTGCTCGGCATACAGGATTTCGACCGGGATGAGATCCGTGCCCTGGTAGAGGGATACCTGCATGGCAACCTGGACGAGGCGGTAGGGCTCATTGCACGCCACGAACTGACCTGGGAGGATTGGTTCTCCGGACTGAGGGAGATCGGCGAGGTGCCGGTCAACCCGGAGGACCTGGTGGACAGGCTCCTGAGGGCCCTCGGTTACGAGGCCGAGATTCAGCGACCTGGGGTGTTGATGAAGGAGCAACCGATCTCCGGCTACGTGGGGGTGTTGTCGGTTCCCGATGATGTGCGGATCCTGGTTCGGCCCGTGAGATCTCTGCAGGGAGCGATGACCCTCTTGCACGAGTCGGGACACGCTCTTGCCCATCGTTTCAACCGGGCCGAGGGGATTTTCAAGACATGGACATCGTTGCATGATGAGGTCATGGCTGTCCTGGTGGAGCGCATTGGGATCCATGTGTTGATGGGGGCGAGATGCAGGGAGACTGCGGCAACGCTATCCTTGCTAGAGGGTGTCCGGGTCGCTACCAGTTTTCTCTTCGAATTGGACCTTTGGGCGTACCCCTCCGAGGCGGAAGATCTCTACATGAGGCATTACGGCAGGCTGGGACTTAAGATTCCTGATCCGGGCATCTGGGTGGCGGATACCTTCCGCAGTCTCGATCCGGTGTACATTCACAGCTACCTCGCCGGAGAAATGGTCGCAGAGAAGGCTGTTCCCCATCTCGTCCATCAGTTTGGCGAGGATTTGCCCATGTGGGGATCGTGGCTGCGAGAAAACTGCTTCGCAGACGGAAGAAGACGGAGCCTGCGGGAGAAGGTTGCGCCGTTGATGCCGTGGTGACAGCGACCAACCTGGTCGAGGGCAGCTGTAAGGATTCTCCTCCTGGCAGGTGTGGTGGCAGACTCGTGACCTCGACACAAACAGGCTCGATCATTGATGCACAGGGGAGGAAAACAGGTAGATGACGACGAACCTATCTCTGCTGGCGTGTTCAAGTCGGCATGAGTCCTGGAACGGGATCCCGGAGAGACGGTGGCGAGGCGGGCACCACTTTCTTGTTTGCTCCTGATTGAGTGGGCGTTGATGATCTCCCTGAATTGCTTCTTCGCGGTGAGTTATGACCTGACCTCTGTAGTGACCGAGCCCCGTTGAAGGGACGAGATCCAGGAGATGTCCAGGTGCTGCCGGAACACCGCATGACCCAGATGCCGACGTGCATCCGCCTGGGATGCTCGGGCAAGCCGGCTTCGTCTTTGATGACCCCCGCGCCTGGGCTTCCATGCCCTTGCTGTCTCGGTCTCCTGTGCCGTCACAGATCCGGGGGGGAAGGCTCTCCGGTGCCCGGCAACTGCGAGGATCCACCTGGGTCTGTGGGTCGTGAGACATTACTTTGATGGTGATGGGACAAGCTTGCCAGGTAAGACGACCCCGTCGATGAGATGGTGAGAGTCGATCCCGGAAGCAATCAGCCTGAACGCAAGGGGGACTGACAGGATGCAATATGACTTCGATGCAGTGATCGACCGGACAAACACCAACAGCAATAAGTGGGACAGGAATCTCGAACTGTTCGGGCGGGAAGATGTCCTGGACATGTGGGTTGCGGATATGGATTTTCCCTCTCCCCAACCGGTGATCGATGCCATGAGAGAGAGACTGGAACACCCCTTTTTCGGCTATACGTTCCCATCTGATTCTCTGTATGAGGCGGTCATCGAGCGGATGGAGAGGTACTACGGTTGGGAAGTCCCCAGGGAATGGATCGTCTTCACCCCGGGCGTTGTCAACAGCCTGTATGCTTCCCTGAAGGCTCTGGCGAATCCCGGCGACCAGGTTGTGATCCAGTCCCCTGTCTATTTCCCTTTCTTCGGGGCCGTGCAGAACAGCGGTTGCCAGGTGGTCAACAATCAGCTCCGCTATGACGGCGAGCATTATACCATGGATCTGGATCAACTCGCAGACTGTTTCGTCACCTCTTCCCGTTTTCCCGCCCGGAGCCACCGGATCCGGGCACTGGTCCTGTGCAGTCCCCATAACCCGGTGGGGAGGGTGTGGACCCGGGATGAGCTGTCCCAGCTGGGCGAACTTTGCCTCGAGAACAATTGTGCCCTGATCTCGGATGAGATCCACTGCGATCTGCTGGTGGGTGATGCGAAGCACACCGTTACGTCCACGGTCTCCGCAGAGGTGCAGCAGAATACGATTACCCTGATGTCCCCGAGCAAGACCTTTAACCTCGCCGGGATGGGCGCCTCCTTTGCGATCATACCGAATCCCGAGTGGAGGGCGGCATTCTCGCAGGCCCGGGTTGGTCAGGCCGGTGTGAACGTGCTGGGCCTGGTTGCCATGGAGGCGGCTCTTCGTCACGGCGATGACTACCTCCAGCAGCTGAACGCATACCTGCGCAGTAACATCGATTACTTCGCCAGGAGGCTTGAGGCCATCCCGGGATTGAAGATGTTGCGTCCCGAGGGGACCTACCTGGTCTGGGTGGACATGAGGGCCCTGGAGATGGACGACGAGCAGCTGCGTGATTTCATGTTGGAGCGAGCCAGGATTGCCACGGACTTTGGCTTTGTCTTCGGACCAGGGGGAGAGGGCTTTCAGAGGTTCAACCTGGCCTGTCCCCGCAGTATTGTGGTGGAGGCGGCCGACAGGCTCGAGGGAGCAGTGGGTGAACTTACCATCTGAGGTTTCTGGAACAAGGTGCTATCGGCTGGCGTCAATACCACTAGATGGATGGGATATCGGTGGAGATTTTTCTGCGGTGAGGGTGCGTTCCCGGCGAGTGCCGGCGAAAGGATGAGTGTTCATGTCCGTCAGGAAGCATATGATCTGGTTTGTTGCAGCGGTTTTTGTCCTCGTACTTGGGGTTCCGGGGGTCTCCTCTGGGGAGCAGGCCCTGGTAGACGAAGTACCATGGGAAGTCATTGATGACGAAGATATGCCCGAGGAGGTCGCGATCTGGGTCGAGCAGAACAAGGTCACCCGGGGCGTCGATCTTCTGCCCGCCGGGGACGTTCGCTACCTGTTGATCGCCTGGGGCGAGCTTCCGACAGGCGGCTATGTTGTGGAAGTGGACTTTGTCACAGAGTTTGCAGACGTGTTGACGGTGGATGTCACCCTGACGGAACCGGGACCTGACGATGTGGTCTCACAGGCCCTCACCTATCCCTACCAGCTCCTGTCGTTGCCTGCGGGGGACGAAACCGTGATGGTCAACTTCATGGGAGCCAGCTGGCACGGTGATACCTTCGGACCGATTTCAGATAGTGATCCTGCCATTCAGCTGGAGGCAGTTGTGGGCGAGGATGGAGTTGCACCGAACCCGCTGGTGGTCCGCGGGCGCGCCCAGGTATATGAAGCTACCTTCTGGTTGGTGCTGGAGGATGGGCATCGCCATCTCAGCGATGATATGCTCACGGCCGCCGTAGGAGGGCCTGAATGGGCAGAATTCGAGGTCATCCTGACCTATGCGGATCCCTCGAGCCCCAGCGGAACGGTCATCGGAGGATACGACAGCGTTAAGGATGGATCTGCTGTCGAGGTGGCGTTCGAGTCCGTCAACTTCGGACCTGTATCATGGACGATGCCCGACGTGAGCGGTCACAGCTGGGCCGAAGGATGGATTCGTATGGGCGTAACCCAGGGGTTCATTGACGGTTATCCCCCGGTTGACGAGAGCAACATTCGAACCTTCCGCCCGGAGAAATCGGTGTCGAGAGCGGAGTTCATCAAGATGCTGGTGGCTTCCCAGGTGCCAGCTAGCGAACTCCCCGACACGGAGGTGCCCTTTACAGATGTCCGGGGCCATTGGGTGGAGCCCTATCTTGCCTGGGCCATGCAGGAGTGGGACATGGACGAGTGGGCTCTTGATGCAGTCATAGGTGCTAAGCTCTCTCCAGATATGATGATTACCCGCCAGGAGATGGCACTTCTAGCTGTCATTGCCACGGGAGAGACCGACAGCGATGTGGACGTGACCTTCGACGATGCCGACGACATCACCCCAGGCTTCGAGGGGTGGGTCGCTGCGGCCGTTGAAAAGGGGCTGATCCAGGGACACGGCGACAACACTTTCGGTCCCCGTGATGGCCTGACGCGGGCCCAGGCAGTGGTCGTGATCTGGCGCGTCGTGAGCGCCCTGCAGTAGATCTTGTACTCATCTGAGTTGGGGGGAGGAGCCAGAATGCCCGGCTTCTCCCCCACTGCCAGAGTCCTCGAGTTCATCTCCACGTAGCATCTTCGGCATCTCCAGCGAACCGAAAGCTGATCCTCACAGCCTTCGAGAGGTCATGGGCATGGACCCATTCAGCCTTGGGTGGGATCGGCGTGGGCTGGTTTGAGTATCACAAAGGGGGATCCGTAGGAAGTGGAGCCCGGAGAGAGCACTCTCCGGGCAGGGTTGTTAGCGGTTAAGGTGGTTATGCGGATGGTCATGATGCCCATAGTGTCCGCGATGGGGATCTGCGAACTGGGGTTCTGTGGGACGAGGCGCCTCGAAGTACTGACCCGGCGAGGACAGGTCAAAATAGAGACGGGCATCCTCATCGACCCCGAAGTCCAGGTTCGACCCCGTTCCCTGCACCCTGTTGAGGGCCTCCCGGAACAGCGCATTGTGCGCCTCCTCACGATTGAGCAGGAAATCGATGGTCTCTCTGACGCCCTTGTCGTCGATCTGGCGGTAGAGGTATTCGTAGACGACCTTGGCCCGCTGCTCTGCAGCGATGTTCGACAGCAGGTCGGCCGGCAGATCGCCGGTGCTGTGTACGTAGGTGCCGCTCCAGGGATTGCCCGATGCGTCGGTTAGAAGTGGGCCGAGGCCTCCGAGGACGTGGGCCTGGATGCTGCCGCCGCTCACGTTCTCCGCGTCTACATCGTGACCGTTGAGCATATTGATCATGGTCGCGACCATTTCCATGTGGCTGAGCTCTTCTGCACCGATGTCAAGGAAGAGGTCCTTGATCGCGGGGTCCTTGACTCGGAAGCTCTGCGATATGTACTGCATTGCAGCTTTCAGTTCGCCGTTGCCTCCGCCCAGCTGTTCCTGCAGCAGCGCTGCGTAGTGGGGGTTGACCCGATCTACCCGCACAGGATGCAGCAGCGTCTTTTCGTGTTGGAACATACGATCATCCCTCCAGGATTTTAGTACCCCTTAATCTTCCCAGCCTGCCATCGAAGAATCCCCCTGCGCCAGCACGATGGAGCTACCTACCGGTGGGCGAACAGGTCCAAGAGAAGCTGAACAGCACCCTCCAAGAGTGCAGTCCGTCATGTGTTCCAAAAACTCTATTCTCAGATCAGCAACACCGGGTACCGATCTTCATCCAGGGCCCGCGACATACATGCCCTTTGCTGCGACTGCCGCACCGAAGACGGGGCTGTTACCGAACGTTGCATCGCATACGACCCATTCTGTGGGGAAGAGGTCTTTGTTTAAAACCTTTTCCAGCAGACCTTGTGTGATCTGGAGCTTGGGCTTACGTGAGGTCCTTTGGCACAGGACAGGCGGTACGGCGTTCGCCATGTTCATCGTGGAACCAGACTGTCGGTAAGTATTATTGACAGTCGAGCAGACCGCAGTCTGTGGGGATCCACCCACCTGCAGCCGGAGAGGCGGAAGGTCACCCCGCGCGGTGTTCTTGGCAATCTAGCAATCCATATAATGCAGTAGTACTTACTTATCCCAACCAGGATTCCGATGCCAGACAGGCCAAGGGCCACATAGAGGAGGGTAATCAACCTGTCTAATCGCGCGTTTGTCGATGTAAGAGCCTCGCTTCGCCAATGACGGTCTTTCAGATCGTTCTCCTCCATTATCTCAAGTTGCTTCGCAATATCAGGCTGTATGCGCGCGACGGTTGCATTCTGAGCGATGAAGGCATGTCGCATTTCTCTGTCCAACGCTGCTACTTGCTCCAAGATCTCCGGGCCCTGGATTTGGGAAAGAGCTTCGTCTTGCCAATCCAGGATGTTCTGAGACTTGTCGATGAGTAGCTTGAGCCACTCGAGGATTTCGGGCCCGCCTATACTTCTTATTTGCGTGACTGCTTCGGCCGTGTTGGAGGCTATGTCTTGGAAACTATCGATCAGCAAGACAAGATGATCCTTGGCAGTTCCTAACTGGCCAGAGACTTCTGAATACACATCAGCACTTTGCTTGAGCCTTTCCAGAGATTCGACCAAGTCTAATGCTTGTTGCTCAGCTTCAAGAAACCTGTCAGCGTCAGTGGGCATCTTCAGAATCCTCCTTTGCATCGCAGAGCTTCATTACCAGTTTCTTGCCTAGTTTGGTCATCAAATGCTCGGCAGGTATATGCAAGAGATTGTAAGGGAGGCACTCGACCAACTTTCGGCCGAGATCCCGATCGGCGTAATTGCTCAGCGTTGTGTTGAGCAGCAGCTTGCCTAATATCTGATCGTGGCATCCCAGCATGGCTAGAGCCCATGCCAGGAAACTCTTAAGCAGTCCTTCATTTATCGTGTAGCGATTAGTGGCGAAATGTACGGCAGCTTCGAAGTTCTCGACGACGGTCTCGCGCGATCGATCCCGTGAAAACGCCTCAGTCAACGCCCGCAAGGCTAGAAAACCCGGGTGATCAGGTACGGATTCCAGCTGACGGATAACCTGTCCTCGAAGTTCCTGGGCGGCCCTGGCAGAGACAATGTCTTTTTCGAATACCTCCATGATGGTGCGCAGACCCGAATCTGCATCGTGAGTGATTTCATTCAGAAATTCTGTGTATTCAGTTTCTTCCAAGTAGCGTAACAGCCGCTGTCGTAACTCCTCATCGGACTGGCCCTCAGTAGCAGTTTCAAGCATCTCCCGAAGAGAAGCACGACGTCCTCGTTCGATGACTTCATATATGAATTCAAGCAGGAGCGTAATCATCGTGCCAACGAATCTTTCGAAATCCTGGTGCAGGTGCTTTGAGGCTTCGATGGTTGCTTTTTCTACTCTGGACACGCTATATCCGGATACATACCGAGTATAAGCTTCAACGATGTCCCGCTTATCTGCATCTGTCAATCGTACAGTAAATTCGCCAGAAGAATAATCAATGGTGTAGTCTTCTACTAGCCCAAGTATGAGTAGCCGATGGAGGCTTTTTTCCACAACGCCTCTATCCAGGCCTGGGAACACCACAGTTTGTGATACCCTCCGTGGATGGCTCCACAGTCGTCCAAATACCACTTCAGCAGCCTTGGCCTCGTCGCTTACTCCGCGGAAGGCCATAATATGGAAGAAGAGCATTCTTGTGATGTCATCGTTTTCGCTCCACGATAGAGATTTAAGTTGTTTGGCAATCTCATGAACATCCTGACCAGCCGACAGTAGTTGCCTGTTTCTTTTTGGATCATCATTGGAAATCAAGATTGTGCATTCAGCAGGACGCCCATCTCGCCCAGCGCGTCCTGCTTCCTGGTAGAAAGCCTCAAGAGAGGCTGGGATACCGTAATGAATGGTGTATCGAACGTTCGGTTTGTCTATACCCATTCCAAACGCCTTGGTGGCAACGAGCAACGGAATCTGGTTGGATTTAAATCGCCTGGCTATTTGACGTTTGTCATGGTTCCATTTGCGCCTGTCATGATACTTGGGACTGGACCCTGAGTAGTATGCGGTGGGGATGCCTAGTTCTGCC
>SKXF01000273.1 GCA_007128555.1 Clostridia bacterium
AACTGGATGGTCGGTGATTACCAGCAGACGGTATGATCGATCAGCCAGCTGCGGGCCTCGCCCACGAGGTCGACGGCCAGGTTCCTCCCCCTGGAGCCCACGGCGCTGAAGGCCAGAGCGCCACCGTCACCGGAACCAACCCCGCCGCGTTCCCTTTCACAGCTGGCCGCCATCCCCTTCTGCTCTCGTGGGAACTGGTTATAACCTAGCATGGAGGGGCTGGTGCCTCCATGCCAAGAACATGATGAAAGCATGAGATTGACCTCGCAGGAGCATCGCCGCTGAAGCGGAAGGGATTCCCTCATCCTTGTTGAAGAATGCGGCATGGAGACGATGGCCATGGACCCCAGCAGCCCGTGGGGCAGGATTGGGTGACGCGCACCCTGGAAAGACAGGTGGACATCATGAAGACGTTCCTCGTGATTGGAGGCCAGGGTGACCTCGGCCAGAACCGCATCCTCCCCGCCCTGCATGCTCTCGGGCACGTGGCGGACGTGGTAGACATCAACCCGCGACCCAGCTGCCTGCCGAAGCTGGAGGCCGTGAGACACGAGTATCAATGCAGCGAACCGGGTGACGTTCCCCGTCCTGTTGTGCCATACTCAGGCGTCATCGTTGCCACGCCCAACGACCTGCACCTCGAGCACGGCAGGTGGGCCGTGCAGGAGAAGATCCCCTGCCTGGTCGAAAAGCCCCTCGCCCACTCCCTCTGCGCTGCGGAGGCGCTGGAAAAGCTGGCCTCGAGCAGTAGCAAACCCCTTCTATCAGCAGACCACTACCTGTTCAAGGGGCCGAGCCGGTGGATCTTCGACAACCGGCACCTGCTCGGGAAGATCGGCCCACTGAAAGGCATACGCGGCCGGCTGTTGGAGTCGGACGGCGTATCCCCGGGACGGGATTGGCTGTTAGATCCTCGCCGATCGGGGGGAGGCCTGTGGACGGATCTCGGCATTCACCTTGTGACCTTCGTCATGCGACTGATGAACGGGAGCTGCAGCCCGACAGTCACCGGAGCGGCGGCGAGCAACTTCGCCCCTGAAGGAGGGGAACGATCCATGGAGGTCAGGGCCACCTGCGGGAAGGTTGACCTGGAATTCCAGGTGGGCAAGGAGGCGCCTCGCAGCAGGAAAGACGTACTGTTTGAGGGCAGCCAGGGAACCCTCTGCATTGACTGGGCGGCAGATGCCGTCACCGGGGATCGGGTCCGGGCGTCGACTCCCACGGACTCGTGCGGCGGCTACATCGAGATGCTGCGCGAATTTGCCGAGGTCTGCGATCAGGGATCGGGCGCGAGGGAACGACTGATCACCTGTGGGGAAGCCCTGGATGATCTCCGCCTCGTCAAGGAAGGTTATGCGAAGCTTCCACCAACCAGCTGGATTCCGTAGCTGTTGGACTGTGCGTTAGCCTGCCTCGCCCTCCCCTGACTAGCGTTGAAGCCCTATGAGTCGAGGCTGAAGTGCGTTCTTTGTGCAGATTTGTGATCATCGCAGTGACTCGTCTCAGGAGACACTTGCAGAGTGTCTCATCCCAATCCTTGATCATCGATGGATCTACTTATATAGCTCTCCGTCATGAGCATACCCCTCTAGACCCGTAAAAAAAGGAGAGGCAAACACAGGTTATTAGCGGCATTTGAGGATGATATTGCTGAATCCCAAGTTCCGACGTGCTAAAAGCGGCAACCGTTGCCACCGGAGTCATCACTCTAAACCACAAAGATATCGCTCGTGAGAATTTGAATGAGTCGCTGTGCGTCACTTACTTAACTGAAAGAAGAATTATGAGTATATTGTCGGTCAGATACATATGGTATATTGTCGGTCAGATACATACGGCTGGAAACATTAGCTGGATCTCCTGCTGTGTTGGTATCTATGTCGTGGATAAGGGAAAAGGGATAGAATCCGAGCGAACTGTGGGAATGCAATTTACTGATTTGAGCTGAGGGTATTTTGCCGCCTATCAGCATTCCGTTAGCAATCACGGGCAGCAAGTTCGCTCCCCACCCCTTGACGCACTTCAACCCGGAGATCAAGGAAACTGCAAAATCGATGATCGTCTCAGTCAGGCAAGTCGATCTCTGTTAAGTCGAACAGTACGAGGACCGTGTGTAGTCAGTTGGTAAAGTAGTGGCGCTATTGGCCGATCGTAACCGCAACCCGAGAGCAGCTGACGACTGGTGAGATGCCTTGCCCTTAAGATGTCGTACGGAATGGCAAGAACTGTTTGATGGCGTTCCTTGTTCGAAGGGAGATGCGAAAGTGTCCAGGAGATTCGCGTTCATGTGTTCCCTGTTAATCATGGTCTCAGTATTTTTCTCGGCCTGCGGTGCTAGTGCCACAGATCCAACCCCAACACCTGACGACCCGCAAGCGTCTGAAGGTCCCACTCGTGGAGGCACCATCGTAGTGGCGATTAGTGAAGAACCTGATACGCTTGATGGGCATCGCTCAGGAGCTGCAGTTGTAAACAGAATCTTGCAGCACATCGGTGAGCCATTCCTGCATCAGCATCCTGAAACGCTGGATTTCGTTCCGGGCTTCGCTGAGAACTGGTCTGTGTCTGACGACGGCCTGACATGGACCCTTTATCTGCGGGAAGGAGTAACCTTTCACGATGGCACCAGCTGTGATGCCCATGCTGTCGTAGCAACGTTTGACCGCATTAGGGATCCTGAGACGGCTGCGAATATCGCAGGCAGCCAGCTAGAGCCCCTCGAATCTTGGACGGCTATAGATGACCACACAGTCGAAATACAACTCGGTGAGCCTTTTGCCCCGTTCATGCAGTACCTCACCATGGCATGGCTACAGCCCATGTCGCCAGCGGCGCTTGAGCAATACGGTGAGGCGTACGGCCGAAATCCTGTTGGAGCCGGCCCCTGGAAGCTGGAGGAGTGGGTTACCGGTCAGGAGATTGTCTTAGTACGCAACGAGGACTACGATTGGGGATCACCAGAAATATATGAGAATACGTCAGCCCCCCATCACGATAGGATTATCTACAAGGTAATCATCGAAGAAGAAACACGGCTGGCTGGACTGGAAACAGGTGCTGTAGACGTGGTGGCTCTTCCTGGCAAGGATGTGGAGCGCTTTGAGAATCTAGGTTTCAATACTTACACCCAGCTTCGTATGGGCGTTGGACTCTTTGTCATCTTCAACATGGAGGTCTCTCCTTTGGACGAGTTGCTTGTTCGACAGGCGATCAATCACGCTATTAACAAGGATGCCATGATCCTGACGGTCTTGAGGGGACACGGAATCAAGCAATACAGTGTTTTGCCCCCATCGTACTTCGGATGGGATCCGGAGAGCGAAGAATACGGTTATCATTATGACCCTGATACAGCAGCTGCCAAGCTGGCCGAAGCTGGGTTCGTGGATCGGGGTGATGGAGTACTCGAGCGCGACGGAGAGGCTCTAGAACTCGTCATGACCACACAACCAGAGGGAGCCTGGATGAATGCTGCACAGCTGCTGCAAGCTCAGTTGCGTGAGGTGGGGGTTGTGTTGACCCTTCAGAGCTTCGAGTGGGGAGCATACATGGCTGCTCTGGCTGCCCAGGAGCATGAGATGGCCTTCATGGGCTACACATATAATGATCCCGATGTTCTCACCCTCTTCCTGCACTCAAGTCAGATTGGCAGCGGTATTAACTTCAGCTACTTCCCCGATTATAGAACGCTCGACGAACTGATTGATCGCGGAAGAACCACCATGGATCTCGAGGAACGCCGGGAA
>SKXF01000291.1 GCA_007128555.1 Clostridia bacterium
CCCTTGAGAGCCTCGAGTACATCGCAGGGGAGAACGTAGTTCGCCTTGATCGCCAGATCCCTCACCGCGTCCGTGACCTGTGATACATTGACCTCCCTCACCATCAATCCCTCCCTTGGAGAAAACAAAAACCGACCCGATAGCCAATGAGCCGGTTCATCACCCTTGCTGCCACCGTGGGTTTGCCGCGGTGGCCGGGGTTATGTTGGCTGCTGTATCTCTTCACGTCGGCCCCACGGGCAAACCCTCCGAGTCAGCGTACCCTCGATTCACTTTGCCTTTTCACAGTAGGCGCGGAATTTGTCCCTTGCAATCCTCAGGGCCGTCACCAGTGCCTTCTGTGCATTCCCCTGGTACCTGTCCTCCACCTCTTCCACGAGAAGGTCGAAATCCTCCAGCAGTCGATATCCCTGCACGACCTTACGAAAGAACTCCCTACCAACCTCCATGGCCAGCGTACAGTCCGCCACCAGGATCTCCCCAGCTTCCCGGTCAACCTCAAGGCCGATCCCCACTACCCGGAAGATCTCCGTGGCCGTGATGCCCTCTGGAAGCTTCGCATAACCGGTCACAAAGACCGAGCTTCCTCGGCCCGCGTCCTCACAGGTGCCTTCGTTGGAACCGTGGCAGCTGGGCAAGGCTCTCTCCTCCCTGTCGAATCCTTTCCGATCCTCCCTTGAGTATTTCGCTACCAAGGCTGTAACTCCTTCTGGTATCCAGGAACCATATTTCAACGAATATCATGTATGCTTGTGAAATAAATCACGAAAGAGAAAGCCCATGCAGCGCATACTCGTACATGAACACAAAAACACAACACCGGGAAAGGAATCCATCCATCGGGCCGAGAACTAGTAAGGACCCCGAAACTAGGAACGTGCAAAGCGAGAATCAAACTCACGTAGGAAGGTTGGGGGGACAACGATGGACTTACTGACCCTCGATGACATCCGCAAACTCACGCAGGAACACCGGGAACCGTGTGTATCGCTCTACATGCCAACCCACAGGACGGGAGCCCAGGCGCAACAGGATCCCACCCGATGCAGGAATCTGCTTCGTGAGGCCCGAGGGGATCTCTCTGCCCAGGGTATGGGCGACCGCGAGGCCGATAAGCTGCTGCAGAAAGCGGACCACCTGGCAGGTGACCAGATGTTCTGGCAGCATCAGAGCGACGGGCTGGCTCTCTTTGCCAGCCGGGAAAGCTTTCACTACTACCGACTGCCCCTCCGGTTCACGCCGCTGGTGACCGTGTCAGACCGATATCATATCAAGCCCCTTTTGCGTCTCCTGACGGGCGACGGGCGTTTCTTCGTCCTGGCCCTGAGCCAGAACCGCGTCCGCATGTTCCAGGGCAGTCGCTTCAACCTGAACCCGATTGAGGACACCGGCAACATCCCGGGTAGCCTGCATGAAGCTCTTGAGCCCGATGACCTGGGAGATTCGGTCCAGTTTCGCACGGGCATGTCCGATGGCAGGGGGGGACACACCGCAGTCTATCACGGCCACGGATACAGCAGTGAAGATGCAAAGAAGGACCTCCGCCGCTTCTTCAGCCAGATTGACCGGGGTGTGACCGAACTCCTTCGCGGTGACACGGCGCCGCTGGTCCTCGCCGGGGTCGACTACCTGCTTCCCATATACCGCGAGACCAGCTCCCATCCCAACCTGGCAGAAAGGGGGATCCTGGGCAACCCCGACCGATTGTCCGCCGAGGAACTGCACAAGGAAGCAAGGGAACGCGTCCGGAAGCATTTTCGCAAAGAAGAATAGCAGGCGGCCTCCCGGTACCGGGGGGCTGCCGGGACCGGGTTGACCTCGGACGATATCCGGACTGCCCTGGTTTCCGCAGCAAATGGGCGGGTGGACTCGTTGTTCGTCACCATTGGCGCACACTGCTGGGGATCCTACTGCGAGGAAACCCAGACCGTTAGACTCAGCGAACAGAAGCATCCCCACAACGAGGATCTCCTGGATCTTGCTGCCGTATATACCCTCAACAACGGAGGTTCTGTCTACGCCGTGCCTAAGAGCCGGATGCCCGCCGACAATGGGGGCATCGCCGCGCTTTACCGGTACTGATCTTCAGGGGAGGGTGGGGTACCCCTGCCCTCCCCCACACCACCAGCTCCCCATCCACTCCTTGGTCATCGGTCGTGTATCCAGGCAGGCGAAGGTAGATTGTCCCCTATGGGTCACCTCTGTGTCCGCGTATGACGAAGGAGCAAGAGGGAGCCGGTTTTCCCCTCATTCAGAGGTGAGAGAAAGCCTGATCTGCAAGCGCCCGCCATATCCACAGGCCCCCGCAGCCGGGTATTCCTGTACAAGATCAACCGTCGTGGTCACCGACGTTCCCGAGCGCAGGTCGGAGACGGGGATGCGCAGCAAGACAATGCCGGACTGCACAACGGACAGGTAGGAGCTGTCGGCATCGGGTGCCATCTCCGCACCGGGCCAGCAGCAGAAACGCTTCTCGATGGTTACCTGCCCCGCCGGATAGGCCCAGTCAATATCAGTGTCGCGATTACAAACATGCTCGGGGATGCCCGGGTCGTGGAAACTAATGTCGCCCGGCCCATACAGAACCACGGCCTCATCGTCGTAAATGCGGATGATCACCGGGAAAGGGTACTTCTCGGCAACCGTCAGCGAACTGTCAAACTCGTGCACGTAATTATACTCCGGACCCCAGGCTGAGTGGTAGTATCGCCAGTAGCTCATATGACCGTCGAATGAATCCTCCTCCGCAGACCAGCCGACGGCACGGGACAGCTTTCCCCCGGCATGATGGGTCCAGCGAAATAAAGATGACTCCACCTGGACTCCCTCGATGAACTCTTCCTGCACCTCTTCCACGTGGATCTGCATGCGGACCGAGGTCCCGCCAAGGGCGGCCAGGGGCAGCATCTCGATCAACTCACAACCTCCGGCCAACAGCAGAATGAGCACACCCACCAGACATGCGCCTCGATGAAGTGTCATGCAAATTCCCTCCTCTTTCCACGCCGCATCTACCGGGGTGATTCGCCCGGCCCCACCTCATCCGTCAGACAAACCACACCACAGTTCATTGCCCGTTGAGCCAAATCTCGAGGATACACGTCGAACCGCAAGGACGCATCTGGATTGACGAACGGAGGTGTGGTGCCCTGGGGAGGGTGATCGGGCATCCAGCAAGGTACGGTGCCGAAGGTGGCGTCATTCAGACGCCTGCCCACCCCGGGTCATGCCGAGAAAGCTCTCCGTCCATCAAGGGGCCTTCGTTGGTGTGTAAATCCATTTTATCCACATTGAAGCCGGCTTGGGAAGATCAGGCTGAGCGGAAGCACCTTAAACCCTGGCGCCTATAGAGCGAGGAACGGCAGACAGGTCCGCACGGGCAGCTGCTGGAGTGGGCTCCCACAAGAACAAGGCTCCTGCAGTAAGTGAAGGCCGTGTGAAACACGAGGAGAGGACGCCATGACTCGTTGCATGGAGAGGGATCGCGCGCCTGATCTCGACGGAGGCTATACGCTCGCCCCAGTTCAACATGGTGGGGGACGGCGGCACTCACATGTGCGGCGGCGGACCAGCCGCCGCCGCACTAAATGAAGATGCGCAACAACGGCAGCACAGTGCGCTACCGCTTCTGCTTGGGATCGAAGGCGTCCCGCAGGCCATCACCGACAAGATTCAAAGACAGCACCGTCAGAAACAGGGCGATACCCGGGAAGGTCGCCACCCACCAGG